>NZ_URDP01000004.1 GCF_900546705.1 uncultured Oscillibacter sp.
AGAACGAGGTGCCGGTGGTGGCCATCGTGGGCTATACCAACGCGGGCAAGTCCACTTTGCTCAACAAGCTGACCGGCTCGGATATCCCCGCCAACAACCGGCTGTTCGATACCCTGGACACTACCACCCGTACTCTGGAGATTTCCGATACCTGCACGGTGCTTCTCAGCGACACAGTAGGCTTCATCCGCAAGCTGCCCCACCATTTGGTGGAGGCTTTCAAGGCCACCCTGGAGGAGCTGTCCTACGCCGACCTGCTGCTCCACGTCATCGACACCTCCAACCCGGAGTGGCGGGAGCAGGCCGAGGTGGTGGAGAAGCTGATCTGTGAGCTGGGGGCGGAGCAGACCCCCCGTATCGACGTGTTCAACAAAATCGACCGCTGCCCCAGCGAGATTCTGCCCCACGGGGAGGACATCGTGTCCATCTCTGCCAAAACCGGCCAGGGACTGGACGAGCTGCTCAGCAAAATCGGCGACCGGCTGGATACCGGCGCCCACCGGGTGGTGCTCCACATCCCCTATGACAAGGGGGGTATTGTGGATCTACTCCACCGGGAGGCCAAGGTGGAGCGGGTGGACTACGGCGAGTCCATCGAGGTGGAGGCCGTGTGTACCCCCATCCAGCTGGGCCGCCTGAAGGACTATATTGTGTCCGGCTGGACGCCTCCCAAGGAGTTTTGGGAAGATTAAGGAGGGCAACGCCATGAAGCCACTGGAGACTGACCGCCTGCTGCTGCGCCCCTTTACCGAGGAGGACGCGGCCGGCCTGTATGCCTATGCCAGCCACCCGGAGGTGGGTCCCTGGGCGGGATGGAAGCCCCATGCCGACGAGGCGGAGAGCCTGCGGGTGATCCGGGAGATCTTCCTGCCCTCTGACACCCTGGCGGTGCTTCAAAAGTCCGACGGGCGGCTCATCGGCTCCGCCGGGTTTGTGGGCAAGCACCGCACCGAGCTGGGCACGCCCAGCGAGGAGGTGGGCTACTCCCTGGCCCGGGACTGCTGGGGCCAGGGCCTGATCCCCGAGGCAGTGGAGGCTATCCTCCGCCATTCCTTTGTGGACCTGGGCTATGCCGCCATCTGGGCCGCTTACTACGACGGCAACCGCAAATCCAAGCGGGTGATGCAGAAGTGCGGCATGACCTACCGCCTCAGTCGGGTGGAGCCGGTGGAGCAGCTGAATGAGACCCGGTTGGCCCACTACTTTGCCATCACCAGAAGGGAGTGGGAGGCCAGATGACGGAATACTATATCCCCACCGCCCTCTCGGAGACAGAATTTGTGGAGAAGCGCTCCCGGTTCATCGGCCATGTCTGGCCGGTGGAGAGTGAGGAGGAGGCCCGGGGTTACATCGAGGCCATGAAGAAAAAATACTACGACGCCCGCCACAACTGCTGGTGCTACCGCATTAAGGAGGGTGGCGTGGAGCGCTACTCCGACGACGGGGAGCCCCAGGGCACCGCCGGTCAGCCCATGCTCAACGTGTTCCAGCGGGAGGAGGTCACCAACGTGTGCTGCGTGGTGACCCGGTACTTCGGCGGCATTTTGCTGGGAGCGGGCGGACTGACCCGGGCCTACACCAAGGGGGCCAAGGACGCCCTGGACGCGGCAGGCATCAGCTGTATGAGCCTGTGGACGCTGTGGGACGTGCCCTGTACTTATCCGCTTTACGAGCGGCTGAAGCTGGAGATCGAGTCCTGCGGCGGTGTGATCCGGAATACGGAGTACGGCGCGGATATCCGGCTGCGGGCAGCGTTTCCGGCAGGCGGAGCGGAGCGGTTTGCCCCGCGTCTGACAGAGCTCTCCGCCGGCGGACTTTCCATGGCGGCAGCCGGGGAGGAGTTTTTGCCCGGGCCGCGGCAATAAAAAACATCCGGGAGAAATTTCTCCCGGATGTTTTTTGTCAGTCTGCAGCGACCAGTGTCTGGACTGCGTTGTGGGCGGAGCCGCCGGAGAGTAAAAACACGGTGTAGCGGACGCCGGCGCGTACCTGCAAATACAGGCTGGCTACCGTGTCCAGTACGGGAGAGGCGCCCACGAAAGCGCTGTCCATGGTCTCCACGTCCTGCCACAGCGGCATGGCCTCCAGATCGGTCTGAGCCATCAGGAATTGATACCCGCCCGGATAGATCCGCTTGAAGGCGGTGGTCTGCTTGAAGGACACGTCCGCGAAAACGGTCCTGCCGTCTGCCAGCAGAACGTCCAGGGGACTGCTGTTTCTGGCCAGGTTGCTGACGCGGATGGTCCCCACGCCGCCGGTGGGAGTACAGCAGCTGTCGTGGATCTGCAGAAGATCCAGCCCGCCGGCGGTATTGATGACGGCCACGGTGGAGGGAGTGTCTGTCTCAAAGGGCAGCGTCTTTTTCAGATAAACATAGCCGTCCAGTCCTGCTACGGTGATGGTCTGGTAGCCGGAGGAGATATGTCCGTAGCCCGTCAGGGCGCCGTACCGCAGCCGGGAGACGGCCTGGCGGCCATTGACCAGAATCCGGAAGGGCGGGTAGCCGAACGCGGCATGGAGAAATCGGGTTCGGGTCGTGCGGGGATAGATGGGGAGGAAGGGGGGCGTGTTGTCCGCCACCGGACCGCCTGCCCCCAAGTCAGGCAGGGGAATGACGGGAGTGGCCCCGTCAGACGGGGGATTGTCCAGATCCGCCACCGGACCGCCTGCGCCCGGGCCGGGCAGGGGGATCACGGGAGTCGCGCGGGTTTTGTTTTCCATATGATGAACCGGCTTCAAAGCCGGTCTGCCTCCTTTCTGCGATGCTCACTCCAGCATATGCTGCTTCCGAGGTCGCTGTTCCGGAGACAGAAAAAACCGGAGCCGGGAAAACCGGCTTCCGGTTGGAACGTACATCGGGAGTAAAAAGACACCGGAGCAAAGTTTCCTTCACTCCGGTGTGGTACGCCGTGAGGGATTCGAACCCCCGGCCTTCTGGTCCGTAGCCAGACGCTCTATCCAGCTGAGCTAACGGCGCTTGTTGCTGTGTTTCTGTGCGTCTCACAGACAGCTTGATTATAATAGCATGTCTTTTGAGAAATTGCAAGCTATTTTTTAAAAATTTTCACTTTTTTTCTTGGACTTGTAAAAAGAGGGGTTCTGTGCTAAAGTGACATAAATGAAAAAGAGTGAAACCGGGGTGCAGAAAATGGAAAACAACACCTTTAAGAGCGTGGCGTTCGGCGGCTTTGCCAAGCAGGACGTCATTGACTATATTGAGAAGATGGCGCGGGAGTCCGCAGCCGCGCAGGACGACCTCCGCAGGGAAAATGAGGAGCTGAAGGCCGAAGCGGAAGCTCTGCGTGGTCAGGTGGATGGCCTGAAGGCCCAGCTGGAGGTGCTGAACACGGAGCACGATCGGCTCACGGCCGCGCTGGAGGAGGAGTCCTCCCGCTGCAAAGAGCTGGAGCCCTCCAAACCGGAAGCGGAGCGTCTTGCAAAGGAAGTGGAGCGCCTGCGGCCGGACGCAGAGGCTTACGCCCAGTTCCGGGAGCAGATCGGCGCCATTGAGTGCGAGGCACGCAAGCGCGCGGCAGATCTGGAGGAGTCCACCCACGCCAAGCTGCGGCAGCTGGTGGAGCAGTTCCGGGAGCAGTACACAGCCCTGACCGCAGCCTTCGATGCCACAGCCAGCCACGTAAACGGTGAGCTGCGGAAGGTGGAGGTCACCTTGACCCAGCTGCCCCGGGCACTGGATCACGGTGAAACCGAACTGAAGGAGCTGGCCTCCGTATTGGAGCGGCACCACGACAAATCCTGATGCTGATGCAGGAGGCCGCTTGCAGGCGGTCTCCTGCTGCTTTTTTGGCAATTTCATGCATGATGGGGCCCGGCGGCGCAAAGAATAGGGCGAACCGTGTACCGCAGATGGTTTCTATGAAAAGCAGGATATTTGGAGCGCACACGTTTGCGCTCTCTGGAAAAAAACAATGCCGACCTTTGTGCAAAAGGAAGAAAGCGGGGAGGGAGGGGAAAAATCTTCTTGCACTGACCAAGAGGTTGCCCTATACTGAAGCGTATAGGAGGGCACCGCGGCCACAAGGTGTTGCGGCTGCCTGAGAACGAATATCCAACAGGATGTTCGTAACCATCCCGAAAGAAGAATCGTCGGGAGAAATGAGGGTAAGCGAGAAAAGAGACAGGAGAGAAGGTGAGTAGGAATGTCCCTGGAAGCAATTGAAAAAGTCTCACAGGCCGAGACAAAAAACCGGGAGCGCAAGGCTGCCGCAGAAGCTGAGGCGAAGCAGAAGATCGCTGATGCGGAGCGGGAAGGGCTTGCGCTCTTACAGCAAGCGCGGGCAGATGCTGACCGGGAGGGAAAGGCGCTGATGCAGCAGGCGGAAGCGCGGGCCGCCGTCCGTACGGAGGAGATTTCCCGTCAGGCCGAAGCGGATGCCCAGGCTCTGCGGCAGGCTGCCGGGCTCCATCTGGAGCAGGCGGCGGAGTTTATTGTGGGAAGGGTTGTGAAGCACTGATATGGCCATTGTAAAAATGAAAAAGCTCTGCGTGATGGCCATGGCCGAGCAGCAGCAGCCGCTGCTGGACGGGCTTTTGCGTCTGGGATGCGTAGAGATCAGTGAACCGGACGGCAAGCTGGCCGATCCGGCGTGGGCGGCCCTGCTCAAGCGGGAGAATTCTCACTTGCTGGATAGAAAAAGCGAGATTACGGATGTCAATGCTGCGCTGGCGGCAATCAAAAAGTACGCAAAATTGAAAGACGGCTTGTTCATCCAGCGCCATCCCATTTCAGAAGCAGAATTTCTCAGCAGCGGAACAGCAGAGCACGCCAAGGCTGTAAGCCAGCGGATCGGATCGCTTTTGCAGACGCTCACCCGCCTGCAAAACGAAGAGAGCCGTCTGCGGGCCAAGCGGGCGTCGCTGGAGCCGTGGAAGGCGCTGGATCTGCCTCTGGAGGCCCAGGGAACGGCCCATGTGCTCTACCGGTTGGGGGTGTGCCCCGGCCGCACGGACACCGGCGCGGTCCGGCAGGCGCTCTCAGAGCGCGCAGCGGAGATCTTCGAGGTAGGCGCAGACAAGCAGCAGGCCTACTATCTGCTCTTGTGCCACCGGGCGGAGGAGCAGGAAACCATGGAGGCCCTGCGTCCGTTCAACTTCAGCGCTGTTACGTTCCAGGACATGACCGGGACCCCCGGCGAGAACCTGCGGGCACTGGATGCCGCTCTGGAGGAGAATGCCGAGGCGCAGAAGGCTGCTGAGACGGAGATCGTGAAAAACGGACCGGAGCGGGACGCCCTGCGCCTGTATGCCGACCGGCTGGGCGCCGAGGCCGCCCGGGAGAGCAACACAGAGCGGCTCCTTACCGACGGCACCATTGTCTTTTTTGAGGGATGGGTCCCGGCGGAGCGCATGGAGCAGGTACGCGGACTGCTGGACCGTCTGGGCTGTGCCTGGGAGGCACGGGACCCCACTGAGGAGGAGTACCCCGCCGTCCCTGTACAGCTCAAGAACAACTGGCTGACCCGTCCGCTGAACATGGTGACGGAGATGTACTCTCTGCCTGCCTATGACAACGTGGACCCCAACCCGCTGATGGCGCCGTTTTTCATTTTGTTCTACGGCATCATGATGGCGGACATGGGCTACGGACTTTTGATGATCCTGGCATCGCTGCTGGTGACGAAGAAGTACCATCCCAAGGGCACCATGGGCCATCTGTTTTCTCTGATGGGGCTGTGCGGCGCCAGCACCTTTATCATGGGTGCTATCACCGGCGGTTTCTTCGGAGACTTCCTGACCCAGGTTGTGTTGCTGACCACTGGTAAGGACTTTGCCCTGCCGTCCCTGTTCACCCCTCTGGACGACACGCTGATGATCCTGGTGGGCGCCATGTGTCTGGGCTTTATCCAGATCGTCACCGGCATGATCATCAGTTTGGTGCAGAAGGTGAAAAAGGGACAGTTCATGGATGCGGTGTGGGAGGAGATCACCTGGTTTGTGGTCTTTGCCGGCATTGCGCTCATGGTTCTGGCGGGCTCTCCCATCGTGCTGTATGTGGGCCTTGCCATGGTGGTGCTGGGCCCTGTGGTCACCGGCCATGGCCTCGGCAAGATCACAGGTATTTTCGGCTCTTTGTATAACCATGTTACCGGGTACTTCGGCGACATTTTGTCCTATTCCCGTCTGATGGCCCTGATGCTGGCCGGCAGTGTCATTGCCCAGGTATTCAACACCCTGGGCGCCATCCCCGGCAACATCGTCCTGTTCATTATTATCTCCATGGCGGGCAACGCACTCAACTTCGCGCTGAACCTGCTGGGCTGCTATGTCCACGACCTGCGTCTGCAGTGCCTGGAGTATTTCGGAAAGTTTTATGAGGACGGCGGCAAGCCGTTCCGCCCCCTGGCGATCAACACGAAATTTGTCGATATTCAAAACGACTGAGGAGGAAAAATATTATGAGCGGTTTCTTTGATGCATTCGGCGGTTTGGCTCTGGCGCTGCTGGGCGCCGGTCTTGCGGCAGCTCTGTCCGGTGTCGGCAGTGCAAAGGGTACCGGTATTGCCGGTGAGGCCGGCACGGGCCTGCTGTGCCAGGACCCCTCCAAGTTCGGTAAAGTCATGATCCTGCAGGTGATCCCCGGCACCCAGGGCCTGTACGGCCTGGTGGTGTGGTTCTTTGCCATCTTCCGCATGGGCCTGTTGGGCGGCACCGGCCTGCCTGAGCTGACCGTGCAGCAGGGCCTGCAGTACTTCGTGGCCTGCCTGCCCATGGCACTGGGCGGCCTGTTTTCTGCCATTGCCCAGGGCCGCGTGGCTGCCGGCTCCATCAACATCCTGGCCAAGAAGCCCGACGACTGGTCCAAGGGCATGGTGCTGTGCATCACCGTGGAGTTCTACGCCATCTTGTCTCTGCTGGCTTCCATGCTGATGATCATCAATATCAGCAAGTAAGCGCCGGAAGAAAGGCGAATTGCTTATGAACGGAATCGAAAGAATCACGGCCCGGATCGACGCGGAAACCCAGGCGGAGATCGACCGCATCCGGGAAAACGCGGAGGCCGAGGCGGAAAAGATCGCCCAGCGCTACTGGTCCCAGGCGGAGACAGAGGCGGCGGACCTGCGGGGACGCAGCGAACGCGCCGCCGCCGAGCGGGAGGAGCGTCTGGTGAGCTCTGCCCAGATGGATGCCCGGAAAACCGCCCTGGCGGCCCGTCAGGAGATGGTGGACAAGGCCTATGCCCTGGCACTGGAAAAACTGTGCACGCTGCCGGATGAGCAGTATATCCAGACTGTGGCAGCTTTGCTGGTACAGGCGGCGCCGGACGGCACGGGAGAGGTGATCTTCTCCAAGGAACAGCGGGAGCGGGTCGGCTCGGCCGCTGTGGCGCTGGCCAACAGCCGCCTGGGCAGCGGAAAGCTGACGGTATCCGCCCAGACCCGCCCTCTGAAGGGCGGCTTCATCCTCTCCAATGGGCGTGTGGAGGTGAACTGCTCCTTTGACACGCTGGTGCGGCTGCAGCGGACGGAAACTGCCGGCGCGGTGGCCCAGCAGCTGTTTCCCCAGACCTGACAAGGAGGAAGTGTCTTGAAAAATCCCATCAAAGACACCGATTACCTGGCAGTTTCCGCCCGGATCAAGGCCATGGAAACGGGCCTTTTGAGCCGGGAGCGCATGGAGCAGATCCTGGAGGCGCGGACGGATGACGAGGCGCTCAAGCTGCTGCAGGACGGCGGCTATCCCGAGTTGCGGGGCACGGACCCCGAGTCGCTGAACGCGGCGCTGTCCGCGGCCCGGGAGGAGAGCTTCGCCGATCTGGCGGACAGCGTCCCCGACCCCAGGTATATCGATGTATTCAAGCTGAAATACGACTATCATAATGTAAAGGTTTTGCTGAAGGCGGCTGCCGTAGGCGCGGACCCGGACCCCATGCTGGCTGATATGGGCCGCGTGAGCGTGCAGCAGCTGAAAGAGGCCCTGTCCGGCGGCGAGACGGCGGATCTTCCGCCCATGCTGGCCGCGGCGGTGCAGGAGGCCCGGGAGGTGCTGGACACCACCCGCGACCCTCAGCTCAGCGACATTGTGCTGGACCGCTGGAGCTACCGGGATATGCTGGCTGTGGCGGACGCCACCGGCAGTCAGTTCCTGCGGGGCTACGTGCAGGTGCAGATCGACGCGGCCAACCTCCGGGCACTGGTGCGGACCATCCGCATGGGCAAAAACGAGGCGTTTCTTGCCGGCGTGCTGTTTGAAGGCGGCGAGATTCCACCCTCTGCGCTGCTCCAGATCAGTGCGGACAAGGGGGCGGGGCTCAAGGAGCTCTACGAACCCACACGCTTCTGTGACGCCGCCGCGTGCGGGCAGGAGTGTTTGCAGGGCGGTGCACTGACGGACTTTGAGCGTCTTTGCGACGATGCGGTCAGCGACTATCTCTCCGGTGCCCAGTTTGTTCCCTTCGGCGAGGCGCCCCTGGTGGGTTATCTTGCCGCACGGGAAACGGAGTATACCAATTTGAGGATTCTGCTGACGGGACGGGGAACCGGGCTTGCGCCCGAGGTGATCCGCAGCCGTCTGCGGGCCGTGTAAGGCGAGGGGAGGACGCGTATGGCAACGACATATCGCATCGCCGTCATCGGCGACTGGGAGTCCGTCATGGGCTTCCGTGCCCTGGGCCTGGACACCTATCCCGTCACCACCGCAGAACAGGCGGGGGAGAAGATACGGGAACTGGCAAAGACAGACTGCGCGGTGATCTATCTGACAGAACAGCTTGCAAAGGACATGGAGGATGTGATCACCCGCTACAAGGACGAACCGCAGCCTGCAATCATTCTCATTCCCGGCCGGGAGGGCTCTCTCGGCATCGGAAAGGCGAATATCCAGCGGGCCATCGAGCGGGCCGTGGGCGCCGACATTTTGTAAGGCGCCCGGCCGAAGCCTCGGAAGAGAATTTTCCAAGGAAGAAGGTATTCTATTTTGAGCGGTAAAGTTGTGAAAGTTTCAGGACCGCTTGTGGTGGCCACGGGCCTTTCGGACGCCAACATGTCCGACGTGGTCCGCGTCGGCCCCCAGCGGCTGATCGGAGAAATTCTGACCATGAAGGGCGACTCCGCCTCCATCCAGGTCTATGAGGAGACCTCGGGCCTTGGTCCCGGCGCCGTGGTGGAGACCACCGGCGCCCCCATGAGCGTGGAGCTTGGCCCCGGCATGATTGAGGGGATTTACGACGGCATCCAGCGTCCCCTGGAGAAGATCGTGGAGAAGGTGGGCCCCTGCATCACCCGTGGCGTAGAAGTTCCCGCCATTGACCACGAGAAGAAGTGGGAGTTCACGGCGGTGGCCAAGGTGGGCGACCAGGTGATCGGCGGCGACATTCTGGGTACCGTGCCGGAGACGGCAGTAGTGCTCCATAAGATCATGGTGCCGCCGGCCCTCAAAGGCACCATCACCAGCATCCGCAGCGGTTCTTTCAACGTGACGGAGACCATCGCCACGCTGAAGACCGAGGACGGCAGGGAAGTGCCCCTGACCATGTCCCAGAAGTGGCCTGTCCGCGTGGGCCGTCCCTATCAGCACAAGTATCCCCCCAAGCGTCCCCTGTGCTCCGGCCAGCGGATCATCGACACCATGTTCCCCATCGCCAAGGGCGGCACCGCCGCCGTACCCGGCCCCTTCGGCTCCGGCAAGACCGTGGTGCAGCACCAGCTGGCCAAGTGGTCGGACGTGGACATCGTGGTCTACATCGGCTGCGGCGAGCGCGGCAACGAGATGACCGACGTTCTGCGGGAGTTCCCGGAGCTGAAGGACCCCCGTACCGGTGAGTCCCTGATGAAACGGACGGTGCTGATCGCCAACACCTCCGATATGCCCGTGGCCGCCCGTGAGGCATCCGTCTATACCGGCATCACCATCGCCGAGTATTTCCGCGACATGGGCTACGACGTGGCCGTCATCGCCGACTCCACTTCCCGTTGGGCAGAGGCCCTGCGCGAGATGTCCGGCCGGCTGGAAGAGATGCCCGGCGAAGAGGGCTACCCTGCGTACCTGGCTTCCCGCCTGGCCCAGTTCTACGAGCGTGCCGGCAGCGTGGAATGCCTTGGCTCTGACGAGCGCCGGGGCAGCCTGACCGCCGTGGGCGCTGTGTCGCCTCCCGGCGGCGATCTCTCCGAGCCCGTCTCCCAGGCCACCATGCGCATTGTCAAGGTGTTCTGGGCTCTGGATTCGTCCCTGGCCTATAAGCGGCATTTCCCGGCCATCAACTGGCTGAACTCCTATTCTTTGTATCTGGATACGCTCAAGCCCTGGTTCGACGAGAACTTCGGCGAGGAATTCATGAAAAACCGCACCAAGGCTATGGGTATTCTGCAAAATGAGTCCAGCCTCAACGAGATCGTGCAGCTGGTGGGCAAGGACGCCCTGTCTCCCGCCGACCAGCTGACGCTGGAGGTGGCCCGGATGATCCGGGAGGACTTCCTGCAGCAAAACGCCTTCACCGATATCGACGGTTATTCCAGCTACGACCGGCAGGAAAAGCTGCTGGCATTGATTCTGGATTACGAGGCGCTCTGCCGCGCTGCCATCGCCAAGGGCGCGGACGCCATGGCGCTGTTCTCCATTCCCGCCCGTGAGAAGATCGGCCGCGCCAAGAGTGTGCCCGCTGAGGAGTACGTGGACGTCTACGCCGGAATCCGGCAGGAGATGGCCCAGCAGATTGACGCGGTCAGCGCCCAGGGAGGTGAGCAGGCATGATTCGAGAATACAGAACCGTGGAGGAGATCGTCAGCCCGCTGATGATGGTCCGCATGGTAGAAAACGTCACCTATGACGAGCTGGTGGAAGTGGAGCTGCGGGACGGCTCCATCCGCCGGGGCAAGGTGCTGGAGGTCAACGGCGACACCGCTGTGGTGCAGCTGTTTGAGTCTGCTGCCGGCATCAACCTGGCGGACGCCAAGGTCCGCTTCCTGGGCCATCCGCTGCAGCTGGGCGTGTCCGGCGACATGCTGGGCCGGGTGTTCAACGGTATGGGCCAGCCCATTGACGGCGGCCCGGACATTCTGCCCGAGGAGTATCGGGACATCAACGGTCTGCCCATGAATCCGGCGGCCCGCGACTATCCCAATGAGTTTATCCAGACCGGTGTCTCCACCATTGACGGACTGAACACTCTGGTCCGCGGCCAGAAGCTGCCCATTTTCTCCGGCTCCGGCCTGCCCCACGCCAACCTGGCGGCCCAGATCGCCCGTCAGGCCAAGGTGCTGGGGGATGAGAGCGCCAACTTCGCCGTGGTGTTCGCCGCCATCGGCATCACGTTCGAGGAGTCGGAGTTCTTCGTCAGCGAGTTCCGCCGCACCGGCGCCATCGACCGCACCGTGCTGTTTTCCAACCTGGCCAACGACCCCGCCGTGGAACGTATCTCCACGCCCCGTATGGCTCTGACCGCCGCGGAGTACCTGGCCTTTGAAAAGGGCATGCACGTGCTGGTCATTATGACCGATATCACCAACTACGCCGAGGCACTGCGTGAGGTGTCCGCGGCCAAGAAGGAAGTGCCCGGTCGCCGCGGATTCCCCGGCTACCTGTACACGGACCTGGCCACGCTCTACGAGCGCGCCGGCCGTCGCCTGGGAAATCCCGGCTCCATCACCCTGATCCCCATTTTGACCATGCCCGAGGACGACAAGACCCACCCCATCCCGGACCTGACCGGCTATATCACCGAGGGGCAGATCATTCTCTCCCGCGCACTGTACCGTCAGGGCATCCACCCGCCGGTGGACGTACTGCCGTCTTTGAGCCGTCTGAAGGACAAGGGCATCGGCAAGGGCAAGACCCGGGAGGACCACGCCGATACCATGAACCAGCTCTTTGCCGCCTACGCCACCGGCAAGGACAACAAGGAGCTCATGAGCATTCTGGGCGAGGCCGCCCTGACGCCCACGGACCTGCTGTACGCCAAATTTGCCGATGAGTTTGAAAAGCGGTATGTAAACCAGGGCTATGAGGAAAACCGCTCCATTGAGGAGACGCTGAACCTGGGCTGGGAGCTGCTGTCCATTCTGCCCAAGAGCGAGCTGAAGCGAATCAAGCCCGAGTATATTGAAAAGTACTGGCCGAAGAAAGACCAGGAATAAGAGGAGGGGGTAACCAATGGCAAATATCACGGTAAGCCCCACCCGTATGGAGCTCACCCGCCTCAAGGGCAAGCTGCGGACCGCTCAGCGGGGCCACAAGCTGCTCAAGGACAAGCGGGATGAGCTGATGAAGCAGTTTCTGGACACGGTGCGGGAAGTCCGTTCTCTCCGGGCGGAGGTGGAGGAGGAGCTGATGACGGTGCACAAGTCTTTCACCGTCGCTTCCGCCATCATGAGCTCCGAAGCGCTGGAGCAGGCGCTGCTCTACCCCAAGCAGAGTGTGGAGCTGACCCAGACGTTCCAGAACATCATGTCCGTCAATGTGCCCGTGTATCACTTCCAGACCAAGACGAAGTCGGATTCGGATATCTATCCCTACGGCTTTGCGGCCACGTCCGGTGAGCTGGACACGGCGGTGGATGCCCTGGGCAAGGTGTTCATGAAAATGCTCAAGCTGGCGGAGATTGAAAAATCTGCCCAGCTGATGGCGGAGGAGATTGAAAAGACCCGCCGTCGGGTCAACGCGCTGGAGTATGTCATGATCCCCAATACCCAGGAGGCTATCCGGTATATCACCATGAAGCTGGATGAAAACGACCGTGCCACCACCACGCGTCTGATGAAGGTGAAGGATATGCTGCTGCAGGAGGCCATCGAGGAAAAGCGGGCCGCAGATCAGCGGGCCGCCGAGGCGTTTGCAAAGCAGAACACAACCCAAGAGGCATAAAGAAAAAAGCGGCCGTACCGGCCGCTTTTTCTTTTGCTGGAAAAGCCCCCATGTGCCAGGCACATGGGGGCTGACGATTACAACAGGGTAATGCCTGCCGCCTCGCACGCTTCCACGGTCTCCTGATCCCACAGGCTGGCCTGGACCTCGCCGATGTGGCAGGTGCCAATGAGCAGCATGCACAGCCGGGACTGGCCGATACCGCCGCCAATGGACTGGGGCAGTTCGCCCCGCAGCAGCATCTGATGGAAGGGGAGCTTGCGGCGGTCATCACAGTGGGCCTCCGTCAGCTGACGGTCCAGCGCGGCGGCGTCCACCCGGATGCCCATGGAGGAGAGCTCAAAGCGGCTTTCCAGCACGGGGTTCCACATGAGGATGTCGCCGTTGAGTTCCCAGTCATCGTAGTCGGGGGCGCGGCCGTCATGTTTCTGGCCGGAGCGAAGCGTCTTGCCGATCTGCATCAAAAAGACGGTGTGGTGCTCCCGGCAGATCTCCGTCTCCCGTTCGTTGGGCGTCAGATCGGGATAGCGGTCCTCCAGCTCCTGGGTGGTGATAAAGTACACCTCCCGGTCGGGCTTGAAGGTCAGAACAGGGAACACATTGCGCAGCGCCGCGGCAGTGTCGCAGACGGCACCCACAATGTCCAGCACCGTGTCCTTCAGATACTGCATGTTGCGGTTTTTGACGTCAATGTGCTTTTCCCAGTCCCACTGATCCACATAGATGGAGTGGAGGTTGTCCACTTCCTCGTCCCGGCGGATGGCGTTCATGTCGGTGTAGAGGCCGGTGCCCAGCTTGAACTCATAGCGCTTGAGGGCCAGCCGCTTCCACTTGGCCAGGGAGTGCACCACCTGACCGTCGGTGCCAACATCGGGAATGTCGAAGGTGACGGGACGCTCCACGCCGTTGAGGTCGTCGTTGAGTCCGGTCTTGCCGTCCACAAACAAAGGCGCGGACACCCGGTGCAGGTTCAGACGGACGGTGAGGCTGTGCTGGAACTCCTCGTGGATCAGCTCAATGGCCCGCTGCAGCTCATTGTTGGTCAGCGGCATCTTGTAGCCTGCGGGAATGGTCAGTTTACTCATTGCGATCATCAATCCTTTACAGTAAATATCAGGAAAACAATGCCAGAAGATAGGGCGTCACATAGGCCTCGATCACTGCGGCCACGGCCAGGAGCGGGCCCGCCACGGCCACCGTCAGAGCGCTGATGTGCTCCAGACAGCTCCACAGCGACAAGGCACCCTGGTCCCCGCGGACGCGCCGGGTGATCTGCTCACAAAGATAGAGTCCCATGGCAAAGGACAGCACCAGGGCCGGTAGCTCAAAAATGCCGTGGGGCAGCAGCGCCAGAAAATAGAGGCCCATGGACTGCCCGGAGGCCAGTGTCTGCGCACCGAGAACGCCCAGCAGCATGGCGTTCATGCCCAGAGCCAGGGCGGGCAGCCGCACATAGGGAACCAGGCCGTAGAGCATGATGAGGATGCAGGCCCGCAGGTTGTTGGCAAACAGGCCCCAGGGGGAGAGGGCGCCGCTTTCGTCGGTGACGTCCAGGCCGCCGGCCAGCTCCAGCACCTGCTGCATCAGCTGGCTGCGGAAGGCGGGCACCGCCAGGCACAGAGCGAAAAAGAGCAGGATCAGAAGGAGAAACGCAATGGCGGAACGCCGGACTTCCTTACCGTATCCGCCGTGCCAGGTGTTGTCCAGCAGGGAAAATTGGACTTGCAGGAATTTCATTGGGCCAGCAGCTCCAGACCGGTCCGCAGACGGCGCAGGGTCTCATCCTTCCCGAGGATCTGGCAGATCTCCACGGCGCCGCCGGGGGTCACCAGCTTGCCGGCCGCGGCAATGCGCACCGGCCACATGAGGGTGGCGTTCTTGACCTCCAGCGCGGCGGCCAGATCGATCAGCGCGTCGTGGATGGCGCTCTGCGTCCAGTCGTCCAGCTTCTCCAGCACCGGCAATACGGCCTCCAGCATCCGACGGGAAACCTCGGCGTTGGTCTTGGACTTCTTGTTGGTGTAGAAATCCACGCTGTACGCCGGCAGCGCGTCGAAGAAGTCCACCTTCTCCGGGATATCCGTGAGTTTTTCGCAGCGGGCCTGCAGCAGGGCGGCCACGGCCGCGGTGTCGATGGCGGGATTCTTGATGCCCTGGCGGATATAGGGCTCGGCCACCCGGGCAAAGTCCTCCGGGGACATGGCCCGCAGATACAGGGCGTTGAAATAGGTGAGCTTGTCCAGATCAAAGATGGCGGGGGACTTGGAGATGCCCGCAATATCAAAGGCATCCACCAGCTCATCCAAGGAGAATACCTCCTTTTCGGACAGCTCGCCCTTGGGAGCCCATCCCAGCAGCGCCACGTAGTTGAGCACGGCGGGAGTCAGATATCCCTGAGCGATCAGGTCCTCGTAGGAGGGGTCGCCGTGGCGCTTGGACATCTTGTTGTGCTGGTCCCGCATGACGGGGGAGCAGTGGACGTAGGTGGGGATGTCCCAGCCGAAGGCCTCATAGAGCAGATTATACTTGGGGGCGGAGGAGAGATACTCGCTGCCCCGGACCACGTGGGTGATGCCCATCAGATGGTCGTCCACCACGTTGGCGAAGTTGTAGGTGGGCAGACCGTCCCGCTTGAGCAGTACCTGGTCGTCCAGAGTCTTGTTCTCCACGGTGATATCGCCGAACGAGACGTCGTGGAAAGTGGTAGTGCCCTCATGGGGAATCCGCTGGCGGATCACATAGGGCTTGCCGGCATCCAGATTGGCCTGAATTTCTTCGGCGCTCAGATTGCGGCAGGGATCGTCTCCCCGGTCAAAATCGCCGCTGTCCTCCTCGGATTCCGCCTTTTCGCAGAAGCAGTAGTAGGCCGCGCCCTTTTCCACCAGCAGATGGGCATACTTGCCGTACAGGTCACGGCGCTCCGACTGGATATAGGGGCCCACGGGGCCGCCCACATCCGGACCTTCATCGTGTGTGAGGCCGCACTCGGCCATGGTGCGGTAGATCACATCCGTGGCACCCTCCACCAGCCGACCCTGATCGGTGTCCTCAATGCGGAGGATGAATGTGCCGTGGTTGTGCCGGGCAATGAGCCAGGTGTACAGTGCCGTGCGCAGATTGCCCACATGCATGTAGCCGGTGGGGGAGGGGGCGAATCGGGTGCGGACCTTCCCCTTGGGGATGCGGGCTTCCATCTCTTCAAAAAACGCTTTATCCAGTGTCATGAAAGTACCTCCATGCCAGAATTTTTCATAAAACAGCACTTTACATTATCGCTTTTCTTCCTGAACTTGTCAAGGCTGGAGTGGGCCTGCGGGCACCTGGAACCCCTCAGAAAACAAAAAAATCTGCCGCGCATTGTCCATGCGCGGCAGATTCCTCATCCGTCGGTGAGAACTGTGCCGTCCGGCAGGGTAAACTCATCCGTAAACGCAGGCGTCAGCTCCACAGCGGTCTCCTGCATCCGATAGACCACGCTGCCGTCCAGCAGCTTTTCGGACATGACCAGCAGGCCTGTGTCCAGGCTCACCCAGTAGCAAAGGGTGTATCCTGTCTCATCCGGCTCCGTCTCCACATAGATGCACCCGCCGTAATTATCGGCATTCCGGTAGTCCGCCAGGGCGATCTGCTCCACAGGGAGATCCAGAATATCCTCGTAGGTGGGGATGCACTGCTCCATATCCGGCGTAATCTCGTCGGCAGGCGCCTGATAGACGCGGCTTTCACTGTTGTACCAGATATAGGTCACGGAGCCGTCCGTAATGGTGTGGCGCACCCGACCGCCGGAGAGCGTGCGGTCAATCCGCTGCCACCGGCTGCTGACGCTGACAGAAGTCTCCCACTGACCGCTGCCGCCCTCCCAGAACTGCTCAATGGAGATGCTTCTGCGGTACTGAGCGGGACGCGTCAAAGTGGCGATGGCCGTCTGCACGGTCTCTGGTGTAACGGTGATCGTCTCCAGCTGGTCCTGTTCACTGTCGGAGCCGGGGAGCTGCTGCGCGTCATCCTGCTCCTGAGGCAGCACCAGGGAAGGAGGACTTCGGAAGCTGTGGGTAAGCATGACAGCCACCACCAGTACCACTGCCACCAGAAAAACGGCGGTAATCCGGTTGAGTCTGCGTCTGTCCATCGCTGCCCTCCTTTCCCGGGAATCTCCTTGGGTTACGCCTGGTAGTCAGCGGGGCGCTCACCCCGGCCAAAATGCCACAAAATGGCGTCGGCAATCCGGCGGCAGGCGTGCCCGTCGCCATAGGGATTGACCGCATGGGCCATTTTTGCATAGGCCTGCGGATCTCGGATCAGCCGCGTGGCCATGGTGACGATGTCATCCTGCACCACGCCGCACAGCTGCACCGTACCGGCGGCCACAGCCTCGGGGCGCTCCGTCTCCCGGCGCATGACCAGAACGGGCTTGCCCAGAGCGGGAGCCTCCTCCTGCAGGCCGCCGGAATCGGTCATCACCAGGTAGGACCGGGCCATGAGGTTGTGCATCTCGTCGGCGGGTAGGGGATCGATGAGGTGGACCCGGGGTGCGCCCCGCAGGTAGGTATTGACTGCCTCCTGCACTACCGGGCTCAGGTGAACCGGGTAGACCAGTTCCACGTCCTTGTTTTCCTCGGCAATCTGCCGCAGGGCCAGCATGATATGCTTCATGGGCTCGCCGTAGTTTTCCCGGCGGTGGCAGGTGACGAGGATAATTTTCTTGTCCTCATAGGGAAGATGATTCAGCGCATCGGTGGTGAAGCGGTAATCCGGTCGGACCGTGGTTTTCAGTGCGTCGATAACCGTGTTGCCGGTGACGAACAGCCCCTCGGTGATGCCCTCTTTCAGGAGATTATTCTTGTTGTTGACGGTGGGGCAGAAGTAGAGGTCCGCAATGGCGGAGACCAGCTTGCGGTTCATCTCCTCCGGGAAGGGGGAGTACTTGTCATAGGTGCGCAGTCCGGCCTCCACATGGCCCACCTTCACCTGATGGTAGAAGGCGGACAGGGCGCCGGCAAAGGTGGTGGAGGTGTCGCCGTGTACCAGAATCATGTCCGGCTTGAGGGCCTCGATGGCCTCGTCCATGCCGGTGAGGCACTTGCTGGTGATGGTGGACAGAGTCTGCCGGGGGGTCATGATGTTCAGGTCGTAATCGGGCTTCAGGGAAAAGACGTCCAGCACGGAGTCCAGCATCTGACGGTGCTGGGCGGTGACGCAGCAAAGGCTCTCTACCTCCGGGCGGGAGGCCAGCTCCTTGACCAGCGGACACATTTTTATAGCCTCCGGCCGTGTGCCGAAGACGCTCATGATACGCAGCTTGTCCATATTAAGACTCCTCATCTTGATCTTTATCCTGATCTTTTCCGGAATCCTTCCGGTGTCCGTGCTCTTTGAGCTCCTCCAGCTCCTCATGGAACTCTTCCCGAAGCTCTTCCTTGACTTCCTTGGGGAACACCACCCGGGCGGCTACCACGGCCACAATGCAAAGGGCCGCGAACAGCAGCATGGCCTTACCCTCGCCGCCGGTGGTCAGCACCACGGCGGAAAGGCCCAGAATGGCGGAGATCACATACAGCGTGGCCACTGCCTGCTTTTGGTTGAGGCCCATGTCGATCAGCCGGTGATGGATGTGGCTGCGGTCGGCGTGCATGGGGCTTTGACCATGGGCGATCCGGCGGATAAAGGCGAAAGCTGTATCAAAAATCGGCAGGCCCAGGATCAGGAAGGGGACCACGAAGGAGATGACGGCGTAGTACTTGAAAAGGCCCTGGATGGACATGGTAGCCAGAATATAGCCCAGGAACGTGGCGCCCGTGTCTCCCATGAACATCTTGGCGGGGTTGAGGTTGTAGGGCATGAAGCCCACACACGCGCCCACCAGCGCCGCCATGACCACCGCCACCTGGGCCTCGGAGGCCAGCATGGCAATGACCAGCATGGTGGTGGCGGAGATGGCGGAGACGCCGTTTGCAAGGCCGTCCAGACCGTCGATCAGGTTCACGGAGTTGGTAATGGCCACGATCCAGAGAATGGTGAAGGGAATGGACAGCCCGCCCAGGACCCAGTAGACATTCTCCGAAAAGATGTTGGGGTTGGAAAACGCCTGGATGGTGACGCCGTGGGTGGCGGGAATGGCGGCGGCAATGATCTGCACCACGAACTTGAGCATGGCGGGCAGGGCCATGATGTCGTCCACCACGCCCAGCACCACGATGATGACGGCGCCCAGCAGGATGCTCTTGATTTCCGGCGTAATGGGTACGAAGATCAGGATGCTCACCATAAAGCCGATGAAGATTGCCAGTCCGCCCAGGCGGGGGATGGGGACCTTGTGCATGCGGCGGGCGTCCTTGGGCACGTCGATTGCACCTACCTTGTAGGCAAAGGTCTTGACCACCGGCGTCATCAAAAAGCTGATGACCAAGGCCACTACCAGTGCCAATATCACGTAGACCACCAGTCGATTTTCAATATTCATGGAAGCCCTCCTCAGCGGGCCAGGAAGCCGACTTTCTTATACACCTTGGAAAGGGTGCGGTCGGCCACCCGTGCAGCCTTTTCGTCGCCGGCGCGGTATACGCTCTCCAGATACGCCTTGTCGGCAAGCAACCGCTCCGTCTCCTCCCGGATGGGGCGCAGCAGCTCCACCACGGACTCGCCCACGGCCTTTTTGAAATCGCCGTAGCCCAGGCCGTCAAACTCCCGCTCGATTTCCTCAAAGCTCTTGCCGGTGGCCACAGAGTAGATCTGCATCAGGTTGGATACGCCGGGCTTTTGCTCCTTGTCGTACCGGACGCAGGCATCAGAGTCGGTGACGGCCTTTTTGAACTTGCGCATGATGTCCTCGGGCTTGTCCAGCATGTACACGCAGCCGTTGGGGTCCTTGTCGGACTTGCTCATCTTCTTTTCCGGAGCTGCCAGGCTCATGACCCGGGCGCCCACCGGCGGGATGTACGGCTCGGGAAGGTTGAATACGTCCCCGTAGATGCCGTTGAAGCGGGTGGCAATGTCCCGGCACAGCTCCACGTGCTGCTTCTGATCTCCGCCCACGGGCACCAGATCCGCCTGGTAGAGCAGAATGTCCGCCGCCATCAAAGAGGGGTAGGTGAAAAGGCCCGCGTTGATGTTGTCGGCATTTTTGGCGGACTTGTCCTTGAACTGAGTCATGCGGGAGAGCTCACCGAACATGGTGTAGCAGTCCAGCACCCAGCCCAGCTGGGTGTGAGCGGGAACGTGGGACTGGATAAAGAGGGTGTTCTTCTCCGGGTCCAGACCGCTGGCAATATAGGCGGCCACCTGGGTCAGGGTATGGCGGCGCAGGTCTGCCGGCACCTGGCGCACCGTGATGGTGTGCAGATCTGCCAGCATGTAGAAGCAATCATATTCATCGGCCATGGCAGCCCAGTTCTTGATAGCGCCCAGATAAGAGCCGAGCGTCAGGTCACCGGAGGGCTGGATGCCGCTTAAAATCCGCTTTTTACGCATTTCGTTTTCCATTGTATTCCACCTCAAAATCAATGCCGTCCGTCCTTGCGGTCCATAACGGCAATTTAACTTATGTAGTATATCATGTGCGGGCAAAAAGTGCAATTCCCACTTCTAATAAAAAGAACGCACCCCACGCCGGTTCCGGCGTGCGGCGCGTTACAAAATCAACAAAAGTCCCAGGGCTACCAGCAGCTCTTCGTCTGCGTCCTCCCGAAACAGCAAAAACAGAAGTACCAGGATCAAAAGGTCGCCGGTGTCCACATGCTCCAGATGCAGCTGGTCCAGAACGTGGCGCAGAGTCCCGGTCAGGGTATCGGTCACCCGGCCCGCGGTGCTCTGGGAAGCAGAAGTGCTGTGGGACTCCCGGTGCCGGAACGGCTCTTCCCGGGAGGCGTCTTCCTGCCGCGCTTCCCGGGATTCTTCCGCGGAGTGGTCCTGCCTTTCACGGGCGGTCTGTCCGGATGCGGCCGCGGAGGACTCCTGGGGCGCATCCTCCTGGGGGATGCGGGTATAGGTGCCGTTGTCGTTGCGGATATAGCGGTTGTACATCCCTCATCCCTCCCGCTGGGCCAGAAGTGTTTTTCCCAGGTGGAACAGCCGTGCAAGCTGCAGCGCTCGCTCCACCTTTTCCTGCCGTTCCTCTTTCAGATAAGGCCGCAGAGCATACAGCAGTGCCCTGGCATTGCTGTCCTGCTTGCCTCCCAGTTCCCGCAGCAGCGGCACAAGTCGGGTCAGCAGCGCCGGATCTATCCCGCCTGCCAGGGAGGAGAGCAGATTGCTGTCCTGTGCCGGTTTGGGCGCGGGTGTCGGCGGCGGTGCCTGCCGGGCGGGGGAAGACTCCCCGCCCAGCGACTGGGCCAGCTGCATGATCTGGGCCATGGCACCCGGGTCGGAGAGGATCTGGTTGAGCTTTTCATCAAATTCGGCCATGGGCCAGCGCCGCCTTTCCCGCCGTTATTTCTGCATTGCCTGATTGATTCGCTCCACCAGGGCGGCGCCTTCCGCCGTACTCATGACCTGGCGCATCATCTGCATCATTTCCCCCGGATTGCCCCGGGCAGCGGACTGGGCCGCCCGCTGCAGCGCCGCGCCCCGATCCGATTTGGTCAGCATCTGCAAAAGGGCCTGCCCGTCCTGGGAGCCCATCAGCCGCTGGAGCATGGCGGGATTGCTTTTCAGCTGTTCCACCAGATGCGCAGTATTGTCGTCCATAGTGCCTCCTCGTTCCGATGGTTTGACTGTGTTCCATAGCAGTATATGCGATACACAGAAAAAAAGTGCCTGCGGAGATCCGCAGGCACCTGAGAATCAGGTGTCTTTTTTCTTGCTTTTCCGGAACGTGTCACAGTCCGCCGACAACGGGCAGCCCTCGCACTTGGGAGAGCGGGCAGTGCAGACCTCCCGGCCGAAGAGAACCATCCGATGGCAGAAATCCGAGGACTCCTTGGGCGGAATCACCAGGCGCAGCTGCCGCTCCGCCTGGAGGGGGTCCTTGGTCCCGTCCGTCAGACCCAGCCGGCCCGTAATGCGGATGCAGTGGGTGTCGCAGACATAGGCCTCCTGGCCGAAGACGTCGCCCAAAATCAGGTTGGCCGTTTTCCGGCCCACGCCGGGAAGTCCCGTCAGCTCCTCCATGGTGCCCGGCACCTTGCCGCCGTACTCCGAGAGCAGCTTTTGCGCGCAGGCCACGATATCCCGGGCCTTGCCGTTATAAAAACCGCAGGAGTGAATGTACTGGCCCACCTCCGCCGGGTCCGCCTGGGCAAAGCTCTCCAGGGTAGGGAAGCGGGCGTAGAGGGCGGGCGTTACCTGGTTGACCCGCTCGTCGGTGCACTGGGCGGACAGCCGCACGGCAAAGAGCAGCTCGTAATCTTTTTTGTATTGCAGGGAGCAAAGCGCGTCCGGATACCGGCCTTTGAGCTTGTCAATAATCCGCTTGACGGCGGCTTTGGATTTCATGGCGATCACCTCTCATGCAACACAATAGCATATCTTTCGACGAAACACCAGGGAAAAAACCATGGAAATCCCCGGCAGACTGTGGTATGATATATTACCAAATGATTGAAAAGGAGGGAGCACCATGCAGCAGCCACTGGCGGACGCCATCCGGCCCACCACGCTGGACGAGGTGGTAGGGCAGCAGCACCTGCTGGGCCCCGGCGGCGTTTTGCGCCGGCTCATCGAAAACGGCACGGAGGCCAACCTGGTGTTCTATGGTCCCTCCGGAACGGGCAAGACCACGGTGGCCAACATCATCGCCCGACGGACCCACAAAAAGCTCTATCGGCTCAATGCCACCACCGCGTCCTTGCAGGACATCAAGGACATCATCGCCGATGTGGGCACGCTGCTGGCCCCCGGCGGCGTTTTGCTGTATCTGGACGAGATCCAGTACTTCAATAAAAAGCAGCAGCAGAGCCTGTTGGAATTTATGGAGAACGGCTCGCTGACGCTGATTGCCTCCACCACGGAAAACCCCTATTTTTATATTTACAGCGCCCTGCTCTCCCGCAGTACGGTGTTCGAGTTCAAGGCCGTGACGCCGGAGGAGGCGCAGACGGCAGTGCTGCGGGCGCTGCGTCTGGAGCAGCAGCAAAGCACGCTGCCGCTCACCTGGGAGGAAGGGGTGCCGCTCCAGATCGCCACATCCTGCGGCGGCGATGTGCGCAAAGCCATCAACGCCGTGGAGCTTTTGTGCCAGGCGGCCCGCCCGGCGGACGGCAAGCTGATGCTGACAAGCGATGATGCTTTACAGTTGGCTCAGCGCAGTGCCATGCGGTATGATCGGGACGGAGATGCCCACTATGATATCCTCTCGGCGCTGCAAAAGTCCATCCGGGGCAGCGACCCAGACGCGGCGGTCCACTATCTGGGGCGGCTGCTGGAGGCCGGAGATCTGCTCTCGCCCTGCCGGCGGCTGCTGGTCATTGCGGCGGAGGATGTGGGGCTTGCCTATCCCATGGCGATCGCCATCACCAAGGCCTGTGTGGACGCGGCGGTGCAGGTGGGACTGCCGGAGGCCCGGCTGCCCCTGGCGGAGGCCGCGATTCTGCTGGCCACGGCCCCCAAGTCCAACACGGCCCACAATGCCATCATCGCCGCCATGTCAGATCTTAAAAAGGGCAAAACCGGGGACATCCCACGCCACCTGCAAAACGTCCACGCCGATACGGTGGGATTCGATCCCCAGCAGCACTACCTCTATCCCCACGATTTTCCCCACCGTTGGGTGCGGCAGCAATATCTGCCGGATGCACTCAAGGATGTAAAATACTACCAGTGGGGCGACAACAAGACGGAGCAGGCCGCCAAGGCCTACTGGGAGAAGATCAAGGGAGAGCCTCTTTGAACACCGTCTCCACCGGCGCGCCCGTATAGTTGGGCGGAGAGTACGTCCAGCGCTCCAGCACGCCGTCCGTGACCTGGTAGCGCAGAGGCGGAGGCGTGGGGTCAGGCGGCAGCCGTTCGATCAGCTGCAATTTGATCTTCATGCGCTCGGGACGGATACTTTTGACATAGACGGAAACCCGATCCCCGGGGGACAGGCCCTCCCGTGCATCCGCAAGGCCGGACAGGTTCGGGGTCAGTTCGATGAAGCTGCCGTACTCCTTGACGCTGCGGACGATCCCCGGCACGGTCTCTCCCGGGGAAAACCAGCTGGCGTTTTCCATCCAGGTTCCCAGAAGCTCCTTGTGGGTCATGGTGAGGCGATGCTTTTCCGGGTCGGTGGACAACACTGCCGCCAGGATCTTCTGCCCTACCCGGAAGCGGTCTTTCGGATGGGCGATCCGGGCCACGGAAATCTGTTCGATGGGCAGCATGGCCACCACGCCCCGGCCCACATCCAAAAAGGCACCGAAGGATGCCAGATGGGTTACCTTCGCGGTTACGACCGCACCGGGCGAGAGACGGAGCAGATGCTCCAGGGCTTCTTCCTGGGGGATTCGCCGGGACAGATAGGCTACCGGTGCGCCTTTTTCATCTGCTTCCACGGATTTTACTGTAAAGCAAATTTGCTTTCCAACTTTTGAAATAACAGAAATTTCTCGTTCTGATCCGCTGATCCAGGGCGAGAGTGCCTCAGTCCGGGGCAGGATGCCTGCCACGGGTCCCAATGTGAAATGGAGATTTTGCCGGGGGTCGCACCGCTGGGCCACCGCCTCCAGGACAGTGCCGCTTTCCATGGCGGCGCGCAGGGAAGAGAGGGAAAAGGCCGGCTGGGGCACGAGCCCCTCCGGGGGAAATAAGATATTTTCCGGCATATGCCACGCATCCTATCTGCCGCGTTGGCGGCGTTTTTGATCCTATTCTATGCGGCGGGGAAGCCGGTTTTGACAGGAGGACGAACATGGAACTGCATCTGCATGACCGTGTGGAGCTGAAAAAGGCGCATCCATGCGGCAGCACCCAGTGGGAGATCCTGCGGGTGGGAATGGACATTAAGCTCAAGTGCCTGGGCTGCGGCCATGAACTGATGGTACCCAGAAGCAAGGCGGAAAAGAGCATCAAAAAGATTTTGACCGGTGGGGAGGGAATCAAATGAACAAACTGACCAGAGCTGTGGCGCTGGTGCTGGTGGCAGTGATGATTTTGGCGCTGCTGACCTCCATGATTGTTCCGTACATCATCTGAAAACGGCAATTCCAGGGCGGACGCATTTGCGTCCGCCTTTTTTTGCGCCCCTTTTGCGACGGTTTTTCCAGGGGAAGAGCCCTATAATGTTTGCCGGAGAGGGGGCAGGCCCATGACGGTGGTATATGTGGACAGCGTATTTGTGCTCAATGGAATCATGGACTACCTGCTGCTCATGGGCACGGCCCGTCTGGCCGGAGTTCCCCTGCGGCGCAGGCGTTGCCTGCTGGGCGCGCTGCTGGGCGGAGCCTACGCGGTGGCGGTGTTTCTGCCGGGCCTGGGCTTTCTCGCCGCGGGACCGGTCAAGCTGGCCTGCGGCGTGCTGCTGTCTGTAACGGTATTCGGAGGGCAGGCGCAGCTTCTGCGGTTGACAGTGCTGCTGTTTGCGGTCTCCTGCGCCATGGCAGGCTGTGTGCTGGGGCTGGGACTGCTGACCGGCGGCGTACCGGTGGTCAACGGCATTTTTTACACGGACGTGGATGCCCATACGCTGCTTCTGGGCGCCACAGCATCCTATGCGGTTCTGGCGGTAATCTTTCGGGCTGCGGCCCGCCACGGTGTGCGCCGGGAGCTGATCCGGGCGACGGTGTGCCTGGGAGAACGGGAGGTACAGCTGACGGCGCTGCTGGACAACGGCAGCACATTGAGCGACCCCATCACGGGAGAGCCGGTTCTGGTGGCAGCACCCGGGGCGCTGAACCCGCTGCTTCCACCCCGGGTACAGAGTATTTTGACGAGGGAAGTACTGCGAAGCCCTGCCGACTGGCTGGAGGAGCTGTGCCGGGCGGCGCCGTCCCTCCGCTTTACGCTGCTGCCCTATCAAAGCGTGGGCGTGCGGGGCGGACTGCTGCTGGCGGTGCGGTGCCGGTGGGTGGAGATCGGAGGAACCCGGTATCCGGGTGTGCTGGCAGCGCTGGCCCCGGCGCCGCTGGGAAGCGGGTATCAGGCCCTTTGGGGCGGACAGGTGAGAGGAGGCCGTAATGAAAAACATACGTTTGCGGATACGGCGGCTGCTGCTCCGGCTGGGACTTCTGGCGCCGGAGAGCATCCACTACATCGGGGGCAGCGATACGCTGCCGCCGCCGCTCAAGCGGGAGCGGGAGGCGGAGCTGATCGCCCGGATCGGGGAGGAGTCCGCCCGGCAGGAACTGATCGAACACAACCTGCGGCTGGTGGTCTACATCGCCCGCCGCTTTGAAAACACCGGCGTGGGTATCGAGGATCTCATTTCCATCGGCACCATCGGCCTCATCAAGGCGGTGGGAACTTATCGGGGGGACAAAAATATCAAGCTGGCCACCTATGCCTCCCGCTGCATTGAAAATGAAATCCTGATGTTTCTTCGGAAAAACGCTGCCCGGCGTGGGGAGGTTTCCATTGACGAGCCGCTGAACACGGACTGGGACGGCAACGAGCTTCTCTTGAGCGATGTGCTGGGAACGGAGGAGGACACGGTCATGCGGCCCATCGAGGAGGATGTGGACCGCAGTCTCCTGGCCGCGGCCCTGCGGGTGCTCTCTCCCCGGGAGCGGGAGATCATTACGCTGCGCTTCGGTCTGGGCGGCCGCCGGGAACAGACCCAAAAGGAGGTGGCCGACCACCTGGGCATTTCCCAGAGCTACATCTCCCGGCTGGAAAAGCGGATCATCCAGCGCCTGAAAAAGGAGATATTGCGCTTGTCTTGACAAATGAAAGACCGTAACGTATAATATTTGCTGTTCAAATGCAGGGAAGAGGAGCAGTACAGATACGCCAAAGCAAAGAGAGAAAGCGGCAGGTGGGAGCTTTCGTGCGGTGTATGTGGAAGTCGCCTTGGAGCCGCTGTGCTGAAAGAACAGTAAGCCGGCCGGGTGCACCCGTTACAGTGCGAAGAGCGCCGCGTTGAAAAGCGCGGAATCCAGGTGGTACCACGGAACTTGTCCGCCCTGGGCCGGAAGGCCCGGGGCGTTTTTTATTGTGGGAGGTGCTGGATGGAATTTTGCTTTGACTTGCCGGGCGGATATTCCAAGGCGGATTGGGAGATTTTCTTTCGGGTGCTTTACCGCATCCACCCGGGCGTTCGGCTTCGGCACGCCTTGGTGCGTCTGCTGTCTGCCGTCATAGGCATTTTGAACTTTTTCCTGACAGTGGGGATACTGATTTCCGAAGACAGCAGCCCGGCCTCTGCCGTGCTTCCGGCGGTGCTGTGCCTCGTTACGTTGGCGTATGCGGTGGGCTTTCGCCGCCTGATTCTCTGGACCAGCCGCAAACATACCCCAGGCGCCCAGGAGCGGATGACGATCTCCATCACGGACACCGGTGTGACCGACCAGACCGGCCCGGTGACCACCCACTACGCATACAGTGCCTTTTCCGGGATATTTTACTGCCGGGATGTATATCTGCTGTTTTTGCCCGGAAAGCGCGCCCTGCTGTTGCCGGAGCGGAGCCGCACAGGCGGCAGCAGTCCGGACCTCCGGCGGTTTCTGGAGGAAAAGGCCGGCATGCCGGTCAGGACCATTCAATAATCATCACAAGAACCTCAGGTTTGAAGGATAGGAGAATCAGTGTATGAAAAAAGAACTGCCGAAGGTGTATGAACCGCAGCAGGTGGAGTCCCGCATCTATCAGATGTGGGAGGACGCCGGCTGCTTCAAGGGCGACCCCGATCCCGAGAAAAAGCCCTTTTCCATTGTGATGCCCCCGCCCAACGTCACCGGCCAGCTGCACATGGGCCACGCCCTGGACTGCACGCTGCAGGACATCCTCACTCGTTTCAAGCGGATGCAGGGCTATTCCGCCCTGTGGGTGCCCGGTACGGACCACGCCGGCATCGCCACCCAGATCAAGGTGGAGGAAGAGCTGCGGGTCAAGGAGGGCAAGACCCGCTATGACCTGGGCCGTGAGAAGTTCCTCCAGCGGGTGTGGCAGTGGAAGGAGCAGTACGGCAGCCGCATCGTCGAGCAGCAGAAAAAGATGGGCGTCTCCTGCGACTGGAGCCGTGCCCGCTTCACCATGGACGAGGGGTGCTCCAAGGCGGTTCGGGAGACCTTCTGCGAGCTCTACGACAAGGGCCTCATCTACAAGGGAAGCCGTATCATCAACTGGTGCCCCCATTGCGCCACCGCCCTTTCCGACGCGGAGGTGGAGTATGTGGACAAGCCCGGCCACCTGTGGTATATCCGCTATCCGCTGACGGACGGTTCCGGCGATCTGGTTATTGCCACCACCCGTCCTGAGACCATGATGGGCGATACGGGCGTTGCTGTGAACCCCGAGGACGAGCGGTTCAAGCACCTCATCGGAAAGACCTGCATCCTGCCCATCATGAACCGGGAGATCCCCATTGTAGGCGATGAGTACTGCGAGATCGGCTTCGGTACCGGCGCTGTGAAGATGACCCCCGCCCACGACCCCAACGACTTTGAGGTGGGCCTGCGTCACAACCTGGAGATCATTCGCTGCATCGGTGATGACGGCAAGATCAATGAAAACGGCGGCCCCTATGCGGGCATGGACCGCTATGAGTGCCGCAAGCAGATTGTCAAGGATCTGGAGGAGCAGGGGTATCTGGTCAAGACCGAGCCCTACAACCACAACGTGGGCACCTGCTATCGCTGCCACAACGACGTGGAGCCGTTGATTTCCGCCCAGTGGTTCGTGAAGATGGAGCCTTTGGCCCGCGAGGCGCTGCGCGTGGTGAAGGAGGGCGAAGTCAAGTTCGTCCCCGAGCGCTTCTCCAAAACCTATATCAACTGGATGGAGAATGTCCATGACTGGTGCATCTCCCGTCAGCTGTGGTGGGGCCACCAGATCCCTGCCTGGTACTGCGACGAGTGCGGCCATATCAATGTCTCCCGGGAGGACCCCACCAAGTGCGAGGCGTGCGGCTGCACGCATCTGACCCGGGACCCCGATGTGTTGGACACCTGGTTCTCCTCTGCACTGTGGCCCTTCTCCACTTTGGGCTGGCCGGAAAAGACGCCGGAGCTGGACTATTATTATCCCACCTCCGTCATGGTCACCGGCTATGACATCATCTTCTTCTGGGTGGCCCGGATGATTTTCTCCGGCTGCGAGCAGATGAAGAAGATCCCGTTCCACACGGTGCTCATCCACGGCCTGGTGCGGGACGACAAGGGCCGCAAGATGTCCAAGTCTCTGGGCAACGGCATTGATCCGCTGGAGATGGCGGAAAAATACGGCGCCGACGCCCTGCGCTTCAACCTCATCACCGGCAACTCTCCCGGCAACGACACCCGGTTCTACAAGGAAAAGTGCGAAGCCATGCGCAACTTCGCCAACAAGATCTGGAACGCCAGCCGGTTCGTTATGATGAACCTGACCATCGACCGCTGTGCCCTGCCGGAGCAGGACAAGCTGGCCGCAGAAGACAAGTGGGTGCTCTCCAAGCTCAACACCCTGGTCAAGGAGGTCACAGAGAATCTGGACAGCTATGAAATCGGCGTGGCGTCCTCCAAGGTCTATGACTTCCTGTGGGACACCTACTGCGACTGGTATATCGAGCTGACCAAGACCCGGCTGGGCGGTGAGGACGAGCAGGCCAAGCTGGTGGCGCAGAATGTCCTCTGCTATGTGCTCACGGAGCTTTTGAAACTGCTCCATCCCTTCATGCCTTTTATCACGGAGGAAATCTTCCAGGCGCTGCCCCGGATGGAGGGCGAAGAGAGCGCCTACCTCATGTGCGCCCGCTGGCCGGAGTACCGCTCGGAGCTGAACTTCCCTGCGGAGGAGGCTGCCATGGAGGCGGTGATGGATACGATCAAGGCCATCCGCGCCCGCCGTGCCGAGATGAACGTGCCCCCGTCCAAGAAGGCGGAAGTGCTCATTGTCACTGCCACGCCGGATATCTATGCCCAGGGCCTGCACTTCCTGGAGCGTCTGGCCTATGCCAGCGCAGTGACCTTTGCCCAGACCGCGCCTGCCGATGTCACCGGACAGGTGTCCGTGGTTACCGCCAATGCCACCGTGTACATGCCCCTTGCAGAGCTGGTGGACATTTCCGCGGAGCTGGAGCGGATCGCCAAGGAGCGGGAGAAAGCGGAGAACGGACTGCGGATCGTGGAGCAGAAGCTCTCCAACGAGAAATTCGTCTCCCGTGCCCCTGAGGCAGTGGTCAATGTGGAGCGGGAAAAAGCCGCCAAATACCGCGAGCTGATCGCCAAGCTGGACGAGTCTGCCAAGGCCATGCAGGCATAAGGCGAGATTCCGCTTTCCATCTGAAATGAAAATGCAGCCCCCGGAGAAGTTTCTCCGGGGGCTGCGTTTTTTTATGAGGTTTAACGGATGAAATTGGTCCGGGCAGCCCGCTCCTCCTGGGGAGGCTGGACGCCTGCGTCCCGCCCGGCCTGGATGCACCGCAGCAGCCAGGCCATATTCCGGCCCAGATTCCGCATGGTCTGAAGCCCCTCCGCGTCCAGAGCCACATCTCCCGGCACGGAGCCGTGCACCATGTTCCAGTAGGTAGAGGACACCACCGGCATCTGAGAAATGGTGAAATACTTATTCAATACATCCACGGATGCCACCGTACCTGCCCGGCGAGCCGAGGTGACGGCTGCCGCCGGCTTATGGGAAAACGCATCTTTTCCGGCGTAGAACACCCGGTCCAGGATAGACAGGATGCGGCCGCTGGGATGCGCGTAATAGACCGGGGAGCCGAATACAAAGCCGTCGCAGATCCGGGCCTTTTCAATGACGCAGTTGACGATATCGTCGTCAAAGACGCACCGCCCCGGCTTTTTGCCGCAGGTTCCGCAGGCGGTGCAGTCCCGCACGGGATCATTTCCCAGCCAGAGAATTTCCGAATCAATCCCGCACTCCCGCAGGGCGGCGGCCACTTCCTGCAGCGCCGCATCCGTGCAGCCGTGCGGGCGGGAGCTTCCATTGAGCATCAGAACTTTCATGGCTACATCTCCTTTTCCGATTTTGCTCCTATTATACTGCTCCGGGCGCCCCGGCGCAAGGCGAAGCGCCGCGTCCCGAAATTTCCGGAAAGGGTTGTCCGTTTCGACACAATCCAAATGGCAAACATGATATCATCACCGTAAAAGCCCGCAGCTTTGCGGTGATTTTTTTGAAAACACCGGAATATCCGGATCAAAGAGGGGAAACATATGGAAGTGCTGGCAAAAAGCGCAGACCGGAATCTGCTGCTGGAATTTGAAGGGGAACTGGACCACCATGCCGCGCGGGAGGCCATCTGTCAGATGGAGCGGGCCATTGATGCCTCGCTGCCGAAAAAGCTGGTTCTGGACCTGGAGCGCGTGACGTTCATGGACAGCTCCGGCATTGCACTGATTCTGCGGGCCCGGCAGAAGATGGAGCTTTTGGACGGAGGCCTGCTGGTGACAAACGTACCGGCCCAGGCCCGCCGCGTGCTGGACGCTGCGGGTATCGGCCGGCTGGTCAATATTCGATGAATCAGGGAGGGTACATATGAAAACAAAGGCAGTCAATGAAATGACATTGCAATTTCCAAGTCGCAGCAGCAATGAGGGATTCGCCAGAACAGCGGCCGCGTGCTTCGCGGCACAGATGGACCCCACCTTGAACGAGCTGGAGGATATCAAGACCGCCGTCAGCGAGGCGGTAACCAATGCCATCGTCCATGCCTATCCGGACAGCATCGGGCAGGTACAGATGAAAATCCGGATCTGTCCCGACCACGTGCTGGAAATTGTGGTTCGGGACCACGGACGGGGCATTCCGGACGTGGAAAAGGCCATGGAGCCCATGTATACCACCGGCGGGGAAGAGCGCAGCGGCATGGGCTTTACCATCATGGAGAGCTTCATGGACAAGCTGACCGTCCGCTCCACGGCGGGGCGCGGGACCAGCGTCACCATGCGCAAAAAGCTGGCACCCCGGGTAAAAGGGGCAAAATGAGCACTGCTGCCATGGATCTGCTGCGGGCTGCCCAGGCAGGGGACCGGGAGGCATGCGAGCAGGCGGTGCTGGAAAACAACGGACTGATCTGGAGTATCGTGCGGCGTTATTACGGCCGGGGCGTGGAGCCGGACGACCTGTATCAGCTTGGCTGTCTTGGCTTTTTGAAAGCGGTGCAGGGCTTTGACTTTTCCTACGGTACCTGCTTTTCCACCTATGCCGTGCCAAAGATCGCAGGGGAGATCCGGCGCTTCCTTCGGGACGACGGAGCAGTCAAAGTCGGACGTACCATACGGGAACAAGCGCAACTACTTTACACACAGAGAGAGCGGCTGCGCCACGATCTCGGCCGGGAACCGGTGCTCTCAGAGCTGGCGGAGGCCACGGGACTGACCGTGGAGGAAATCGCACGGACCGACACGGCCACAGAAGCACCGGAGTCGCTGCAGCAGGAGCTGGCAGACGGTCTGACACTGGAAGGAACCCTGGGAACCGATGCACCGGAGGAGGGCCTGGTGGAGCGGCTTGCCCTGCGGGAGGCCATTGACCGCCTCCCGGAAAAGGAAAAAATGGCAATTTTGCTGCGCTATTTCAAAGGGCTGACCCAGGAGCGGACAGCCCGGGTGCTTGGTGTCTCCCAGGTGCAGGTGTCCCGCCTGGAACGGCGTGGGCTGCATCGTCTGCGGGAGCTGCTGGAGCCGTGAAATAATCAGGCCCCTGAAACTCCGTCATGGTATCCCAATAGCGCATAGGCATCTGGGTCCGGCGGCAGGTGGGGTTGTACCGCTCTTCGATGGCCACCGTGTCGTAAAACCGCTTCCAGAGCAGTCGGTAATGGGCTTCCTGCTGGTCCGGCGGTGCCATCTGAAACTGCTCCAGCGGACGGATTACCGCTTTGCCGCCGCAGTGAAGCAGTACCTCCCGGTGGGTGCGGTCATACAGGAAGAAGGCGTCATCCGGATAGCGGGCACAGAAATGGCGACGCAGCAAGGGAAGGACCCGGTTTTTGGGCTGGATCTCTCCGCCCAGTACGCCGCCCAGGTCAGAAAACCGGGTGAAGCCCTTGAGCAGGTGCGCCTCCGAATTCAGATGACGCACGGCCCGCGCCACCGGGTAGAGCGTCTCATCGGAAAAATTGCGCAGGAAGCCGGGGCCCTCCTTCAGAAGCTTTGCCACCAGCCGGTAAAGGTGGATTTCCCGCTCCGGAAGACAGGTGAGAAAACCTTTCCGCACAAGATCAGATGCAAAGGAAGAACACTTTACAATTTTCTTGTAGACACGGTTTGCGTGCTCCGGATTGGCGGAAATGTTCCTGGAGGCAAACAGGGTCGGTACCAGGTCCTCATCGCAGCAGATGGCGGTGGGGACTTCTTTATTTGCGTAGCTATCAAAGATACAGCACAGGAACCCTGCAAAGCTCCCGTCGTAGTAGTAAACAAGGTCATTCATGACACGTCATCCTCAAGCGTAGACCGGTTGAAACAAAGAGAGCTGCTCCGCCTCCGGCTGGGGCAGCTGAGGCGCTTCGGCGGCAATCAGGTTTCCCAGCAGGCTCTGTTGGGAAAAGTGCAGTCCTTCGGCCCGCTTTCCGGAGGCGGTGAGAAAATACTGAGCCCGCTTCATGACCACTCCCATTTTCTGCAGGTCTTCCGGCCGCAGTCGGCGGGCCCGGCGGGCCGCAAGAATCCGGCGGGCAGAGATGACCCCCACCCCAGGGACTCTCAGTAGCGTCTCATAGTCTGCCGTGTTGACCTCTACCGGAAAAAAGTCCAGATGGGCCAGTGCCCAGCTGCACTTGGGGTCCACCAGGGGATTGAAGTCCGGATGGGCCTCGTCCAGCAGCTCCTCCGCCCGGAAGCCGTAGAAGCGCAGAAGCCAGTCTGCCTGATAGAGCCGGTGCTCCCGCAGCAGCGGCGGCTTGGTGTCCCTGGACGGGAGCAGCGCGTGCTCCACCACCGGCACATAAGCGGAATAGAACACACGTTTGAGTTTGTACCGATCATAGAGTCCCTGAGTCAATCGGAGGATGTGCAGGTCGTTGTCTCCGGTGGCGCCAACGATCAGCTGGGTGCTCTGGCCGGCCGGGGCAAATTTTGGCGCGTGACGGTATTTGACCAGCTCTTCCTTACTCTGCCGGCCTCTTTGCTGGATTTGCCGCATAGGGGAGAGAATGGCCTGCTTGGTTTTGTCAGGCGCCAGCGTCCGCAGTCCTGCCTCGGAGGGGAGCTCGATATTGACGCTCATACGATCGGCCAGAAAGCCCAGCTGCTCCACCAGCTCCGGCGCCGTACCCGGGATGGCCTTGGCGTGGATATAGCCGTTGAACCGGTATTCCTCCCGCAGAATCCGCAGAGTCCGGATCATCAGCTCTGTAGTGTAGTCCGGGCTCCGCAGCACGCCGGAGGAGAGAAACAGCCCCTCAATGTAGTTCCGGCGGTAGAAGTTGATGGTCAGATCCGCCAGCTCCCGGGGGGTGAAGGCGGTGCGGCGGGTATCGTTGCTGCGGCGGTTGACACAGTATTTGCAGTCGAACACACAGCAGTTGGTCATGAGCACCTTCAAAAGGGAGACGCACCGGCCGTCGGCAGAAAAGGTGTGGCAGCATCCTGCCACGGAGGCGGAGGTGTTGCCGATGTAGCCCTTCCGGGAGGCGCGGCTGCCGCCGCTGGAGGTGCAGGCCGCGTCATACTTGGCCGCATCCGTCAGAATTGTCAGCTTTTCCAGCACATCCATGGCAGTTTATCGAACACATGTACGTCCGTGGCGACCATCTGTGGGCCGGTCAATGTAGTTGATCAGGCGGAACAGCTGCGCCGTCATAAACACCACTCCCACAAGCACAAAAAAGAACGTCCAACCAGTCATAGCTCTCTCCTCCTTGCTTCGAACTTTTGTTCTATTCATACTATAGCTCGAACAATCGTTCGTGTCAAGAGGGGAGAAAAATCCGGTGCAGGGAAAAGCAGGAAAAAAGACGCGGCCGCAGCCGCGTCTTTTTCAAAACGATTTTTTTATTTGCAGGAGGCCAGATCCTTGAGGAACTGCTCCACCGCCTCGGCGGGGGTGGCCCAGCTGGTGACAAAGCGGACCAGGGTATGTGTCTCGTCCACAACCTCCTGGGCCTCAAAGGCGTAACCCATCTCCTCCAGCTGTTTGGCCACAGTGTTGGGCAGCACCGGGAACTGCTGGTTGGTGGGAGAGGCAACAGGGAAGGAATAGCCCAGTGCCGCCATTCCGTCCCGCAGGCGGAAAGCCATCTCGTTTGCGTGGCGGGCCATGTCAAAGTAGAGGTTGTCCTGCAGCAGTGCCTTGAACTGCACGCCCAGCAGGCGGCCCTTGGCCAGCACGGCGCCCCGCTGCTTCATGTGCCAGCGGAAGTGGGGGTTGGAAGCGGTGACCACCAGCGCCTCACCAAACAGCGCGCCGTTTTTGGTGCCACCGATGTAGAAGAGGTCCGTCAGCGCGGCAAGATCCGCAAGGGTCAGGTCATTGCCGGGAGCGGTGAGAGCAGAGCCCAGACGGGCACCGTCCAAAAACAGCAGCAGACCGTGCTTGTCGCAGCAATCCCGCAGGGCCTGCAGCTCCGCCTTGGTGTAGATGGTGCCGATCTCCGTGCTGTCGGAGACATAGACCATCTTGGGGGAGACCATGTGTTCCGTGCCGTTGTGCTCCCGGAGAACTGCTTCCACCAGGGCGGGGGTGAGCTTGCCGTCCTCGGCGCGGATGGAGCAGACCTTGTGGCCGGTGGCCTCGATGGCACCGGTCTCATGGGTGTTGATGTGGCCGGTATGGACGGCGATGACGGCCTCGTAGGAGGCCAGGAAGGCGGTGATGGCTACCAGGTTGGTCTGGGTGCCGCCCACCAGGAAGTGGACGTCGGCGTCCGGCGCAGCGCAGAGCTTGCGGATCAGGTCCGCCGCCTCCTGGCAGTGATGGTCCAGACCGTAGCCGCAGGTCTGTTCGAGGTTGGTGTCTGCCAGGGCCTGGAGTACCTTGGGGTGGGCGCCCTCGCTGTAGTCGTTGCGGAAGCTGTACATGTCAAAAACCTACTTTCTTTTTTGGTATTTCAAAAATCCTATTGAAATCATAACGCCTTTCCTGTATAAATGCAAGGAGCGGAGGGATACTTCCAGTTAAGACAAAACCTGAAAATCAGCTGGAACTTTTTTCGCTGACAAAACGTCATTAAGGTAAATGCCAATGAAAAAGGAGATTCTCATGAAAAAATGGATTGTCATGGCCCTGGCGGCCTGTATGCTCACCAGCCTGCTGGCTGGCTGCGGCTCCAAGGATGCAGCGGACAAGCAGGTCGACCTGACGGCCTTCTATACGGACCTCTCTTCCCAGTATCACTGGTCTGAGGACCCTCAGACCAGCCAGGAAGGAGATCTTCTCATGTCCTCCGTGGAGGGGGAATTACTGGAGTCCTACTACCCCGGCCTTGCGGATCTGGCGACCGAGCAGCTGATTGTCAAGGCTCCCATGATGAGCTCTGTGGTCAACGAGGTGGTATTTGCCCAGTGCAAGAGCGAGGATGATGCCGCCTCCGCTGCGGAGATCCTCCAGTCCCGGGTGGACGCCCAGGCCGAGGGCGGTGCCTGGTATCCCGAGTCCATGGAGGCCTGGGGCAAGGCCAAGGTCATCCAGAACGGCACCTACGTGGCCATGATCGCCTCCGCTGAGCATCAGACGGAGATCGAGGACGCATTCAACGCGCTGTTTGCGTAACGCGGCGCATGAACGAAGCAGGGAAACGGCCGGGACTCCGGCCGTTTTTCCTGCATGGTGGGAGGAAATCATTTGGTATTCAGCAGTCTGACCTTTTTGTTTGCCTATCTGCCCATCACCCTGCTGCTCTATTTCGTCTCTCCGCTGAAGTGGCGGAATCTGGTGCTGCTGGTGGTGAGCCTGTTTTTCTACGGCTGGGGCGAGCCGGTGTACATTGTCATCATGTTCGTCTCCATCCTCATCGACTACACCCACGGCCTGCTGGTGGAGAAGTACCGCAGCAACGACCGGAAGGCCCGGTGGTTTGTAGGGCAGTCCGTGGTGTTCAATTTGCTGCTTTTGGGCTTTTTCAAGTACTGGGACTTCCTGGCGGCCAATCTCTCGCTGATTCCCGGCGTCAGCGTGCCCCAGCTGGGGATTCCGCTGCCCATCGGCATCTCCTTTTTCACGTTCCAGACCATGAGCTACACCATCGATGTCTACCGGCAGGACGCGCCGGTCCAGCGCAGCATCGTGAAGTTCGGCACGTTCGTGACCATGTTCCCGCAGCTGATCGCCGGCCCCATTGTCCAGTATAAGACGGTAGCCAAAGAACTGGATCACCGCATCAACACCAGCGAGGACTTCGCCCTGGGCTGCCGGCGCTTTTGCGTGGGCCTTGCGAAAAAGGTACTGCTGGCCAACGCGGTGGGCAAGCTCTGGGACGCCCAGCTGGCCGCCGGGATGGACGGCACACTGACCGTGGCGGGCGGATGGATGGGGCTTCTGGCCTATGGCTTCCAGATCTACTTCGACTTTTCCGGCTACTCGGATATGGCCATCGGCCTGGGCCGCATCTTCGGCTTCCGGTTTAACGAGAACTTCAACTACCCGTACCTGGCCGCCTCCGTGACGGAGTTCTGGCGCCGCTGGCACATGTCGCTGACCGGCTGGTTCCGGGAGTACCTGTATATTCCCCTGGGCGGAAACCGGGGCGGCACTGCAAAAACCCTGCGCAATATTCTGATCGTATGGCTGTGCACCGGCTTCTGGCACGGGGCCAGCTGGAACTTCGTGCTCTGGGGACTGTACTTTGCCGCCTGGCTCGTTTTGGAGAAGTACGTGCTGCGGCGTGTGCTGGCCCGCACTCCGTCCCTCATCAAACACGTCTACACCCTGGTGGTGGTATTTGTGGGCTGGGGGCTGTTTGCCATGGAGAACCTGGGCGTATGCGGCCGGTATCTCTCCGCCTGCTTCGGCAGTGCGCCCCTTTGGAGCAGCGCCGACGGCTATACCCTGCGAACCTACGCCGTCACGTTCCTCGTTTTGATTCTGGCGTCCACCACGCTGGGACGCAAGCTCTACCAACGTCTGCCCCGGCGGGCGGAGCAGATCGTAACGCCGGTTTTGATGCTGGCTTCTTTACTGGTGTGCACGGCCTATCTGGTGGACGGCAGCTACAATCCCTTCCTGTATTTCCGGTTCTGAGAGGAGGAAGATGCAATGACAAAAGCATACAGCCGTCTTTTGACGGCCCTGTTCTGCCTCTTCCTGGGCGGCATGCTGGTGTGGTCCCTGGTCCTGCCGGACCGGGAGCGCTCGGAGGTGGAAAACCGGACACTGAGCCAGTGGCCGGAGTTTTCCTGGCAGTCCCTCAAGGACGGCAGCTTCACCAGCGCCGTGGAGGAGTACTTTGCCGACCAGTTCCCCCTGCGGGACCAGTGGATGGTGCTCAAGGCCCGGGCGGAGCAGGCCATCGGCAAGTCCGAGTTCAACGGGGTATATCTGTGCGGCGACCGCCTCATTGCCCAGGTGAAGGACCCGGAGGAGGACTTGGACGAGAAAAACCTTACCTATGTGCAGCGTCTGGGGGAGAACACGGATGTGCCCGTGTATCTGGGCCTCATCCCGTCGGCGGCGGAGATCTGGAAGGACGACCTGCCTGCCGGGGCCCCCAACTGGGACCAATCCGCCTTTTTGCAGAAGGCAGCAAGTCTGGGGCTTCCCATGGTGGACTTTGACGGTGCCCTGCGCTCCCATGCGGATGAGGATATCTTCTACCGAACGGACCACCACTGGACCAGCCTGGGTGCCTACTACGGCTACGCCGCGGTGATGGAGGCTCTGGGCCGGGGAGAGGACACGCTGCCCATGTCCGCCTTCACGCCGGAAACCGTCAGCACGGACTTCAACGGCACCCTCTACTCCCAGTCCGGCATCCACTGGCTTACCCCCGACACTATGGAGTTCTGGGCGGAGGATACGGGCCTCTCCATTACCTCCTGGCGCACCGGTGAGCCGCAGAGCGGCACGCTGTATGACCGGAGCTATCTTGAAAAGAAGGACAAATACTCCGCGTTCCTGGGCGGCAACCAGCCCCTTTGCGTCATCCGCAACGAGGCGGCAGCAGGGAAGGGCAAGCTTCTTTTGATCCGGGACTCCTACTCGGACTCCCTGGCGCCGTTCCTGGCCCAGAGCTTTGAGGAGGTGCACCTGATCGATACCCGCTATTACCGCATGTCCCCGGCTCAGTACGCTGAGGAAAACGGCATTGATGCGGTCTGCGTCCTCTTCAGCATCCCCAATTTCATCACGGAAAAGAGTCTGGTCTTCATCGGTTAATAAAAAACGCCCCGGAGCATGATGCTCCGGGGCGTTTTTTTGTTTTTACTGGACGACCACCAGAGAAACGGTCTTGTTTGTAAGATCCACGGTGTAGCGGTAGCTGCCCGCCAGATGCAGAAGCGTCTGGCCGTCCTGAGAGAGAAGCTGGTCATCAAAGGAGACGATATAGACCAGGGCGTCGTCCAAAAAGAGCATGGTGTCCGGCGGTGCGGTGGCTGCCTCCTGGGCCTGGGGCAGGGGAAGGGAAGCCTCCGTGCCGTCGGCAAAGCGCAGGAACAACTGCTTATACGCCTGCCCCATGGGGGAGACGCCCACCATATTTCCCCAGTAGGCGATGCAGCCATTCCCCTCAGTATATGCCTCCGGCCGGAAGGCAACGGATTCCTCCGTCTCCTGCCAGCCGCCCTGACACCAGGCAAGCCGCTCGTCATAGGTCATGGGGTCCTGATCCAGGGTCAGCGTCTGGCCGAAAAAAGCCACGTCGGCGGGGGAGTAGTCGCTCTGGACGGCAGCCTGCGCCGCAGCATCCACTGCGGCACGCCGTTCCACCTCGCTCAAAAGCCGTTCGTAGGCCGCCCGGCCGGCGTCTGTCAGAGCGGTGGAGTTCCACGCAAGATTCTGCAAGCCCAGCTCCAGCAGATCGCCGTCCTCCTGTCCCGCCATGGCCACGGCACAGGCTACCAGCACCTGCATGGCGTGTTCCTGCTCCTGAGCGTCATAGGTGCCGATCAAATTGAGGAAGGTGGTCTGGTTGTTGTAGAACAGGTAGTAAAGGTCCATGTCCCGGATCTGGGAGGGCGGCAGCAGATCGTTTTCCAGAATCGTCTGCGCCACGCAGGCCTCGAACACGGGAGAACTGGAGTCGACATCCCCGAGAAAGTTGCTTTCCAGCAAAGTCGGTCCGCTGCTGGTCATGGTGTGGAACACCAGATAGGGAGACGCTACATACATACCGCCCACCCAGCCGTCCTCATCCACCCAGGTGCCGCCGGCCGGCATGATCCGCTCCGGGATCGGCGTGTGGAGGGTAAAGCTCAGGGCATAGATCCGAAGCCCCAGCTCCGGATAGGCCGGAACGGTACTTACCAGCTCCAACGAGGTGATGCGCCAGTCATCCCACTCCGGAGAGGCATCAATGGCCGTGTAGTCCTCGTTCCAGGCCATATTCTGGAACTGCTGGGCGTAGGCGCGCACCTTGTCCCGGGCGGCGGAGAGCACCTCGTCGGGGACGTCGATTCCCTCCGCAACATGGTCGGTGTAGGTGGTGCTGTCCTTGTAAAGCAGCAGCTTCTCTCCGTCGAAGTACACCTGACGCCAGGCGGTGGCGGCAGTGCCGACCTCCTCGCGCCCCGCAAACGGGACACTTCCCCACAGCTCCAGACACCGGCGGCTGAAGTTCCACCAGTTGAACTCCAGGAAATCCGCCTCCGGCCAGGCCGTCTCCAGCAGCGCCGCCACGTCCGCTTCACAGATTTCCCCGTCCCGCTGGAAAAGCAGCTGCGCAGTGACGCCGGTGGCGGCAGTCAGCTCGTCGGTGCCGTCGCCGTTCAGGTCCATGGCCTGGGGTTCCTCCACGCCGTAGGCACGGAACAGGAAAGTAAGCGCACCGTCGTCGGACACGGCGTAGTAGTCGTAGTGGGTACCTTTATATCCACCGGTCTCGGCACTGCCGGTGACGTAGTCCTCATATGAGACCACCACGCCGGTGTAGCCGAAGAGGGAGAAGCTGTCTATGGTCAGACGGTCCAGCTCACAGCCCTCCGGATAGGTGAAAAAGCTCCCCGCGTCCCAAACCATCATACCGTCCCGTCCCACGGCGCTGTCGTAGATGACGGCGGCATACACATTCCCGTCCGTGGAGCGGTAGGGCCGGAAGCTATATTCCGCGCCGCCCTGCGTGGTGATGCGGATGCCATAGCCCCGGTCGGCGCAGTCGTCCTGCCGGTGCGTCACGGTCACCGGCACCGGCACGCAGGGCACCGCGTCCTCCAGGGAGAGGGTCAGCGCCGGATCGCCCTCCGGGTAGACGGTGGCGATGGCGGGCTTTTCGGAGGGCAGATTGGAGACGAACCAAAGGCTTCCGTCCTCCTGCACCGCCAGTGTCACGCACAGCCAGTCATAGTCCGGATAGCGGGAGAAATTATCCGGGTAGTACAGCCGGATGGTGTCCCCCTGCCGCTCTCCGGCGGTGATGCGGACACTGTGAAAGTAGTTGGTGTCCCCGTGGGTGTGGTAGTAGGTCTCGTATTCCGGCAGGTATTGGAAGTGTTCCATACCGATCTTGCTGGTTTTATCCAGCGTCAGTCCGGTGTTTTCCAACAGCACAGTGTCAATGTCCGCTACGGGCAGCTTATCTGTATCGCAGATCTTCGCGCCGTTTTCATCCAGACTTCCCACCAGCAGAAGCTCACCGTCACTCACTTCCTCGGAGATGCCGGTGCCGCAGTAGAACAGCTCGAAGAGGTCGATGTCCTCCGGCCGTTCATAAAGGGAGGTCAAGAACTGGTTGTGGATGTGCATACCCTTTGCATCGCTGTTGAAGAATTTCTCGTTGAAGTAAGCCAGCTCGTCGCCGGTGAGGGGCCCGTTTTGCCCGGAGGCCGCACCGGTGAAGGTAACGGCGCACACCGCCGCTGCCAGAGCGATGACCGCGAACAGCGCCGCGGCGCGGGTCTGCCGGTTTTCCGCGATGCGCACGATGCGCTCTTTCAGGTGCCGCTTGTCCGCCGTCATGGTGGTGGCGGTCAGCATGGGATTGGACGGGCCCCGGCGCACGGGAATGAGGGCCAGCAGCGTCCTGCCGTAGGCGATGCGCTCCGCCTGGCCCAGGGACGCCATGGCCGATTCGTCGCAGGCCAGCTCGCAGTCCGTCTTGGACACCGCCGCCGCGATCCACACCAGCGGGTCGAACCAATACACACTCAGGCACACGCACCGCAGCAGCGACCACAGAGGATCGCCATGGCGAGCATGGGCGCTCTCGTGGGCGATCACATGCCGCGTCCGTTCCGGCGAGGAAACTGCCTCCGGAGTAAGATAGATGGCCGGGCGGATCAGGCCGAAGAGGCAGGGAGAGGGAAGCCCCGATTCTATCAGATAGACAGGATATCTGCATCCATCTACCATGTAAGGTGTTTTTGCTTTACACAGCTTTTGCCAGAATCTCAGGTTGCAAACAAGGAACCAGAGTCCTGTCGCCGCCATACCGGCGTACCAGATGTACGGCAGCGCCGCGGCCAGGGTCAGTCTCTGCCGTACGATGACCGGAAAGGTGTAATGTTCCGCGTCTGGCGTCTGTGCCGCCGGGCCAGCCTCGTCGGGTGCGTCCGCCTCCGGCTGCTGTGCTGGGACCTCTTCGGGTGCCGTGTCCGCTTCCGACGGCGTCCAGGTAAATACCGTCCGGTCCCCGAGGGCCTCCGCCCGGTCGGCCAGCTGCCGCTCCACGGGCTGCGCCGCCGTCAGTACGGAAAAGTCCGCCCCCGGCAAACTGAAGGGCACCAGCAGCCGCACCAGTACCAGTGCCCACAGGGCGTACTGAGCCCGGCGGGTGATACGGCTGCGGAAGGCCCACCGCAGCGCCAGCAGAACCAGGATCAACACCGAGGATGTGATCAAAATCTCTTTCATGCCTGCTCACCTCCCGCACGCTCCAAAATCGCCGTCAGCTCCGCAATGTCCGCCTCTGTCAGGGAGCGGCTGTCCACCAGACTGCTGACCATCAGCCCAAGGCTCCCGCCGTAGACCTTGCTCAAAAAGCTCTCCGTCTCCGCCAGGGCAGCGTCCTCCCGGGCAACGGCGGGGAAGTACTGCTTGGCCCGGCCGCCCTCCTCATAGCGGACGGCCCCCTTGGCCTCCAGCCGGGAGAGCATGGTGATGACCGTGTTCTTGCTCCACCCGGTCTCCGGGTGCAGCGCGGCGGTCAGCTCCATGATCGTGCGGGGGGACTGCTCCCACAGCCGGTTCATCAGCTTCCACTCACTGTCGGACAAATTGACCTGCATCTCATTCACCTCCTGTTTGGTATACGAATGTCTACCTTTTCTGATTTGACTGTATCAAAGAGGTAGACATTTGTCAACCACAAATTCGTAACAAAACGGAAACGCCCGCTTTCCCGGTTGACCCGGCGGCGGTTTTGCCGTAAAATAGGCCTCGAGACTTTAGAAATCTGGTGAACATATGACTGATTTTGAGCAGCGCTACATCGTGGCCCGGCGGGCCGTCATTGCCCGGGACTTCGCCCGGCTCAACCCCATGCAGCGTCAGGCGGCCATGACCACCGAGGGGCCCCTTTTGCTGCTGGCCGGGGCCGGAAGCGGCAAGACCACGGTGCTGATCCAGCGGGTATATAACCTCTTGACCTATGGCCGGGGCAGTGATTGCGACGACGTGCCCTCCTGGGCCACGGAGGAGGACCTTGCGTTCCTGGAGTCCTACCCGGACCATCCGGACGAGGAGCAGCGGCGGCGTGCGGTGCGCCTTTGCGCCGTGGATGTGCCCCGTCCCTGGGAGATCATCGCCATCACCTTTACCAATAAGGCGGCAGGAGAGCTGAAGGACCGTCTGGCCGCCCGGCTGGGCCCCCCGGCCAATGACGTGTGGGCCTCCACGTTCCACTCCGCCTGCGTGCGCATCCTGCGGCGGGACATCGACCGCATCGGCTTTGACAAGGACTTCACCATCTACGATACGGACGACGCCAAGCGGGTCATCAAGGACATTCTGAAAGAGCTGAACCTGGACGAAAAGGCCTTCAATCCCCGCAGTGTGCTCTCCGTCATCTCCGCCGCCAAGGACGCCTATCAGGGCCCCGAAGCATTTTCCAAGGCTCACAGCGGGGAAAACGACTGGAAGATGAGCCGCATCGCTAAGATCTACGAATCCTACGAGAAAAAGCTCCGCACCGCCAACGCCCTGGACTTTGACGACATCATTTTCCATACGGTGACGCTGCTGCGCCAGGAGCCGGAGGTGCTGGCCTACTATCAAAACAAGTTCCGCTATGTGCTGGTGGACGAGTATCAGGACACCAACCACCTCCAGTATCTGCTGACCGGGCTTTTGGCTGGTGGCCGGGAGAATTTGTGCGTGGTGGGCGATGACGACCAGTCCATCTACCGCTTCCGTGGCGCCAATATTGAAAACATCTTGAATTTTGAAAAGCACTATCCCGCCGCCCGCACCATCCGGCTGGAGCAGAACTACCGCTCCACCCAGAACATCCTGGACGCGGCCAACGCTGTCATCCGGAATAATGAGGGCCGCAAGGGAAAGACCCTCTGGACGGACAACGGCAGCGGCGAGAAGGTCACCGTCAAAACCAACTTCAACGAAGGGGACGAGGCCAACTTCGTGGCCGGAGACATTCTCATGGGCATCAACCGGGGCCGCAAGTTCCGGGATACGGCGGTGCTCTACCGGATGAACGCCCAGTCCAACGCCCTGGAATACGCCATGAAGCGCAACGGCATCCCTTATAAGGTGGTAGGCGGTATGAAGTTCTTCGACCGTGCGGAGGTCAAGGACATGCTGGCCTATCTGTGCGTACTCAATAACCCCATGGATGATCTGCGTCTGCGGCGGATCATCAATGTGCCCGCCCGCAGCATCGGCGCCGCCACCGTGGACAAGGTAGCCACGCTGGCCCAGGCTCAGGGGGCGTCCCTTTACGAGATTCTCCGCAACGCCGACCTGTTCCCGGAGCTCAAAAGCGCCGCGTCCAAGCTTTTGAAGTTTGCCGACCTCATTGACGGACTGCGCCGGGCAGGCGGCGAGCTGGCATTGCCGGAGTTTTACGATGAAGTGCTGGAGCGCACGGGCTATGTCCGGGCCCTGGAGGAGAAAAACGATCTGGAGAGCCGTGGACGCATTGAAAACGTCCAGGAGCTCAAGTCCAACATCCAGGGCTTTTTGGATCAGGACCCGGAGGACCCCACCCTCGCCGGCTTTTTGAACGAGATCGCCCTCTATACGGACCTGGACAGCGTGGAAGCCGGTGACGACTGCGTTACCATGATGACTGTCCACTCTGCCAAGGGACTGGAGTTCCCCGCGGTCTACGTGGTAGGTATGGAGGAGGGGATTTTCCCCGGTGCCTCCGCCCAGTACGATCAGGAGGAGCTGGAGGAGGAGCGGCGGCTTTGCTACGTGGCCATGACCCGGGCCAAGGAAAAGCTCACCATGACCAACTGTCGGCAGCGTATGCTCTACGGCCGTACCAGCGCCAACCGGCCCTCCCGGTTTTTGGAGGAGATCCCGGAGGAGAATCGGGACTGGCTCAGCCGTCCCGTTCCCCGTGCCATGGAGCACGATGCCACGTTCGGCGGCGACCGCTGGGACGACGGCGGCTATGCCCCGGCCCGTCCTGCCCGGCCCTCCACAGGGATCTACACCTCCGGCGGCGCCCGGGAAAACAGCTCCGTCCGGTCTTACCGGGCTGCGCCCCAGCCTCAGCGCCGGCCCCTGGCCTCCGCAGGCAAAAGCGGGACTGCTCCCGCCGGTCTTTTGCAGCTGCAAAAGGGCGATATGGTGGAGCACACCGCCTTCGGCAAGGGCATGGTGCTGTCCCTGCGGCCCATGGGCGGAGACGCCCTGGTGGAAGTGGCCTTTGACCAGGTGGGCACCAAGAAGCTCATGCTCAAATCCGCCGGCGTCCATATGAAGAAGCTGTAACCAATAAAAAGACTCCCGGAACCAACCATGGTTCCGGGAGTCTTTCTTCTCTATTCGCCGGGATACAGCTCGCCCTCGTTGGCCTCCTCCTGCCGGGGTTCTGCCTGGGGCAGCGTCTCCACGAACCGCACCTGAATGACTGCCTGGGGCCAGTTGAAAGAGACTGCCGCGTGCTTGCCCTTTCGGGCGGCCTCCCGCTCCAACAGAGCCGTCAGGTCCAGCAGCACCTGACGGGTGAGATACCCGCCCCGCCAGTGGAACACAAAGGGGAGCCCCTTGCGCAGGGGCATCTGACAGCGCTTCTGCACGTCCTCCATCCGGGTCAGGGAGAGCTTAACTTCCCGATAATAGCGCAGATCCTCGCCCGCGCATGCCGGGGCGGGGTAGAGCAGTGGCTGGTGGTCCCGGAACAGATACTCGTCTGTCAGGTTGAAGTAGTCATAGCGGATGATGCCGTCCCCGGAAAGGGAGAGGTCGAAGGTAGCGTCCAGGTGCCGCCGTCCGCCCGGCAGCGTGACGATATTCCAGGCGTGGCGGTATTTGACGCCCTGGTCCGGATTTTCCCGGGAAATCGCGATGACGCAGGGAAGTCCCAGGGCGTCGCAGAGGATCTTCACGGACTTGGCAATGCCCTCGCATACGCCCACGCCCTGGCCCAGGGGGCCGATGATCTCGTGGGAGTAAGGCTTTTTCAGCTTGTCGTAGTGCACATTGGTGCAGAGAAAATCGTGGATGTACCGCTCCTTTTCCAGCGGGGAAAGGGCGCGGGCCGGACGCGCCAGCTTCTCCACCCGGGCAGTGAGGGCCTTCTGATGCTCCTGGACCTTCTTTTTGTCAAAGAGGTACTCCGGCAAGAGCTCCACATTCTCCGCCCCGTGGGCATAGCGGTAAGAAAAACCGGTCACATAAAAGATCTCCGGGCAGTCCAGCCGCAGCTTGAAAAAGATATCGCTGAGAACCGCCCCGTCCAGCCGGGGTACGGAAAACGATGGACGCAGGGCGGAGATCCCCGTTTTCATAGCGTGATAGGCAGTCTGGGCAGCCTTGTCCATCTGCCGGTAATAATAGGGTTCCAAAGTCATGCTCCTTCCTCTCAGGGTACTACCCGGATGCCCAGTACCCTAGCCACTACGGCCGCCTGCTGGGCCGAGATGGCAGCGCCCTTGAGCTCGGCGCAGGAGGCAGAAAGTGCTACGCCGTCCAGCGTGCAGCGGCTCAGATCCAGGCCCCGGAAGCTGGTTTTGAACAGCTCCGCTCCAGTGAGATTGACCGAATCGAAGCTCAATTTGGAAAGCCGGCACTCTGAGAGAGCCGACTCTGTCAGGTCACAGTTTTTCAGGGTGCATTGGTCCAGCACGGCGGCATTCCAGTTGGCGTAGCGGGCCAGCGTATCCTCCAAAGCGCATCGGCGCAGACGCACACGCCTTAGATCTGCACCGTCCAGCTTGCTGCCCTCAATCCGGCAGTCCTGAAAAAACGTGCCCGGCAGACGGCATTCCGAAAAGCAGCACCCCGAAAAGAGACACTCATAAAAGGCGGCGCCGGTAAAATCGCAGTCCGTGAACGTGCAGCTCTGGAAGCGGCTCTTTCGTACTTCCAGCTCCGACCAGTCCTGACCGGTAAACTGGGCGTGAAGCAGCTCCAGATGGGAAACACGGCCCCCGTCCTTCTGGGCACGATCCAGCCATGCCTGATCGATCATCTGCTCCGCTCCTTTTGCCCGGGCGTCCAGAGAAGCTCCTCAAAGCTTTGGATATACACATCGCAGAACTGGCGCATCTGGTCCTCGTCATGGGCAAAAAACGCATCGTACACGCCCACCACCCGCATATGGGCTGCCCGGGCCCCCCGGCAGGCAGCGATGCTGTCGTCAAAAATCGTGCAGCGCTCCGGCTCCACACCCGCCAGCCGGGCCGCTTCCAGCCAGATCTCCGGTGCCTTTTTCTCCAGCCCCAGCTCCTGGGCAAAGGTAACCCGCTCAAAGTATTTGGCGATATCCAGCCGTTCCAGCGACGCCCGGCAGTGGACCGGCAGAGCGCTGGTCACCACCGCCATACGGCGGCCCTCCGCCCGGCACTGCTTCAGATAGGCCCGCACGCCGGGTTTGAGGGGTACGTGGGAATAGGTGTCCTTGGCCAGGTCCAGCCACTCGGCCATGATCTCCTCACAGCTTTCGGAAAGGCCGCAGTAGTCCTTGGTGAACTGGGCTGCCAGGGGGAAAATGGTATGGGCCACCCCCTCATAATAGGCGTGGGTATAGGGAAGGCCCCGCCGGGCCAAAAATGCCCGGTCCACCTCTTTCCAGACGCCGTTGGAGTCGATGAGCGTCCCGTCCAGATCAAAAAACAGCATGCTGTCCATGTTCATTCCTCCGTTTCCAGCCAGAACCGCCAAGGAAAGTCCTTCGCCTCCTGGGCATAGTCGACACCGATCCGCGGGCCGGTGCAGATTCGTTCCCGGGGCAGGGCGGGGCAGGGAAGCCCCAGGTCTGCGGGGGAGTCACACAAAAAAAGCGGCCCGTCCACTGTCAGGTCCATCCGGTTCTCCGCCCGGGTGACGGCCAGGGCCCGGCACAGCTTTCCGGGGCCGTTGAGCAGGTTTTTCTGCCGGGCCGCCGTCAAAGGCTTGTCCCCATAGCGAAGGCGCGCCATGGTATTGCCGCCGGATATCGCTTGGGCGCCCCGCAGCAGCACGGCGGCGGGCTCGCCCTCCGGTTCCGTGACGATATTGAGGCAGTCGTACATGCCGTAGATCAGGTAGACATACGCCCGGCCCGGCGGCTGAAACAGAGCGTCTGTGCGGGCTGTGCGGCGGTAGTTGTAGGCGTGGCACGCCTTGTCGCACCGGCCCACATAGGCCTCCGTCTCCGTCAGACGGCACACCAGCGTCTGGCCGTCAATCCGCCGTACCAGATATTTGCCCAGCAGACGCCGGGCAATGTCCACGGTATCGCCCAGATAGAATCCCTGCGAAAGTATTGCCATTTTCTCACCCCGGTGTTACAATACCAAAATGTTGCAATAAAGAAGTATACCATGGAACCAGGAGCGGAGCAAGTCATATGAAAGTGAACCGGATTCGTCAAAATGTATTTCCTGTTCTGGCCGCGCTGATCTGGGGCACGGCGTTCGTGGCCCAGAGTGTGGGTGCGGACTACGTACAGCCCTTTACCTTCAACGCCGCCCGTGCGGCCATTGCCTTTGTTTTTCTCTTTTGCCTGTGCGCAGTGCTGCGGATGCGCCGCCGCCGGGACTTCGGCGGCCAGGCGCAGCCCCGTCCCACCGCCCGGCGGGATCTGGCCCTGGGCGGCCTCTGCTGCGGCACGGCGCTGACGGTGGCCACGAACCTCCAGCAAAAAGGACTGGAGACCACCACCTCCGGAAAGGCCGGCTTCATCACCGCCCTTTATATTGTGCTGGTGCCCATTGCCGGCATCTTTTTGAAAAAGCGTCCGCCCAAGACCATCTGGATCAGTGTGGTGCTGGCCGTGGCGGGACTCTACTGCCTGTGCGTGACGGAGGGCTTCTCCATCACCCGGGGGGACTTCTACATTCTGCTGTGCGCGTTTTGCTTTACCGCCCACATTCTGGTCATTGACCACTTTACCCAGAAGGTGGACGGGGTGGAGCTCTCCTGCGTACAGTTCCTGGTGTCGGCCATCTTGTCCTCTGCAGGCATGCTGGCCTTTGAGACGCCCTCTCTCGCGGGGCTGCGGGCGTGTATCTTCCCGCTTTTGTATGTGGGTGTGTTCTCCAGCGGCGTGGCTTACACGCTTCAGATCCTGGCCCAGAAGGATTCCGATCCCACGGTGGTGTCGCTGCTGTTGAGTCTGGAGTCCGTATTTGCCACCCTGGCGGGCGCTGTGATCTTGAAAGATCAGATGAGCGGACGGGAGTACTTCGGCTGTGTGCTGGTGCTCATCGCCGTGCTGCTGGCCCAGATTCCCGTACCCGCGAAAAAAGACGCAGCGGCCGGTACCGGCGCGGTTTAACAGGAAAAGGAGAAGCGCCTGACGCTTCTCCTTCTTTTTTGTTGGACAACGGTTGCGCTTTATGGTATACTCTTAAACTGTATGACTCTGTAATGAGGTGATTTTATGCGTATCGATGTGCTCGGTGTCGGCTTCGACAATCTGACCATGGCGGAAGCGGTGGCGGCGGGATTGCGTCTGGCAGACAGCGCCGGGACCCACTATGTGGTCACGCCCAATCCGGAAATCGTGGAGCTGTGCCGGGAGAACCTGGCCGCGAAGATCGCTGTCAACGAGGCGGATCTGGTGCTGGCGGACGGAATCGGCGTTGTCAAGGGCGCCGCCATGCTGGGCACGCCGCTGAAGGGGCGTGTGCCGGGCATTGAATTTGCCGCCGGACTCATGGCAGGCCTGGCCGGCGCCGGCAAGTCGCTGTATCTGCTGGGTGCCAAGCCCGGCGTGGCGGAGCAGGCGGCGTCCCGGCTGCAAAGCACCTACCCGGGCCTGGTGATTGCCGGTACCCACGACGGCTATTTCAAGGACGATGCCGCCGTGGCGGAGGAAATTCGGAAAACCGGCGCCGACGTGGTGTTTGTCTGCCTGGGTGCCCCCAAACAGGAGCTGTGGATGAAAAAATACGGTGCCGCCACCGGCGCGCATCTGCTGTGCGGTCTGGGCGGCAGCCTGGACGTGTTCGCCGGTGTGGTGGAGCGCGCCCCCAAGTTCTGGTCCGAACACGGACTGGAGTGGTTTTACCGGCTGTGCCACGATCCCCGCCGGATTGGCCGGATGGCCAAGCTGCCGCTGTTTTTGGTGCATGTACGGCAGGAGAAACGGAAAAAATGAAGGGAAAGCTGATTGTGTTTGAGGGCACGGACGGCTCCGGCAAGGCCACTCAGGCAGGGCTCCTGTGCCGCCGCCTGGAACAGGAGGGAATTGCCTACCGGGAAATCGACTTTCCCCGGTACGGAAACCCCTTTGCCGAGCCGGCCAGCCGCTACCTGCAGGGTGCGCTGGGTTCCCACCCCGGAGACGTGAATGCCTACGCTGCCTCCACACTTTTTGCCGTGGACCGCTACGCCTCCTACAAGGAGGACTGGGGCCGGTTTTACGAGGAGGGCGGCATTGTGGTGGCCAATCGCTATACTACCTCCAACGCCGTCCATCAGGCGTCCAAACTGCCGGACGGAGAGCGGGAGACATTTGTGGACTGGCTCTTTGATCTGGAGTATCACCGCTTGGGGCTTCCGGAGCCGGATCTGGTGATCTACCTGGATATGCCCACGGAGATCACGGAGCGCATGATGCGCCGCCGGGAGGCCCAGACCGGTACCAGCGCGGACATCCACGAGCAGGACGAGGCGTATTTACGCCGCTGCCGGGAAAATGCCCGGGAGGTAGTCCGCCGCTGCGGCTGGACGGTAATCAGCTGCGCCAGGGACGGTGCTCCCAGGACCGTGGAGGATATCCACCGCGAGGTCTGGCAGACCGTTGCACCCATGCTTTGAGCCTGTCCCCTGCAAAGGGAAAAGGAGGGGACGTGCCTGTGCACGCCCCGGTCCTTTTCAGCAGCAGCTGCCGCAGCCGTCGTTGCCGCCGCAGCTACCGCACCCACAGCACCCGCTGTTCGTGCAGCCGCCCCAAGCGCTGCCGCTGCCGCAGCAGCAGCAAATCAGGATTACAATGAGGATGATCCACAGGCAGGAACAGTCGTTGTTGCCGTTGTGAAAGCACATGATTGTCACCTCGCTTTGTGCCATTGTATGCAGCGTATCCCCTCAAGGGGGCCTGACCGGCCCGATTTTTTGAAGGGACCGCAAAAAAAGCCAACAGACCCGCCCTGGAAAGAGACCCGGCGGGAAAGACAGGAGGATTCTATGGCTGATTACAAAAATGGAGATACCGCCAGTTGGGACTCCGAACAGGTCCGTCGTTCCCAGAGCGAATCTTCGGCGCGGCGCTCCCAGGATGCCCAGCCCCCCGCACACCGGCGCCGCCGGAAAAGACGGCGCTTCAACCCGCTGACGTATATTTTATTCGTGCTGGTCACCTCGGCCATTCTGGCGGGAGTGGGCTGGCTGCTGATCAATGACCTGTGCGCGTTCAACAAAGAGGATATCACCGCCACCATTGAGGTGACTGCGGATGACTCCATCGGTTCCATTGCCGACAAGCTCCATGACGCGGGGCTGATTGAGTATAAGTGGTTCTTCCGGCTCTTTGCCACCATCGCGGACGCCAAGGACAAGATCGGTACCGGCACTTATGAGCTCAATACCGACATGGATTACCGGGCGCTGATTGTGGGCATGCACAACTCCTCCGGCAACCTCAACTCCGATACCGTTCGGGTCACCATCCCGGAGGGGTATACGGTCAGTCAGATCATCAAGCTCCTGGCTGAAAACGGTGTCAACACCGAGGAAAACCTGCTGGAGGCCGCCAAGACCGCCAACTTCGATTACGATTATATCGACAACAGCTCTGAGGACATCAGCCGCCTGGAGGGCTATCTCTTCCCGGACACCTACGATTTCTACCTGAATGAGAAGGCATCCAGTGCTCTGAACCGGCTCATCAAGAACTTCAACAGCAAGCTCGACGATGATCTGCTGGCCCAGGCGAAGGCCCGGGGCTATAGCCTGAAGGACATCATCACCATCGCCTCCCTGATTGAAAAGGAGACGGACGGCACCGATCAGGCCAAGATCGCCTCTGTGATCTACAACCGTCTGGAGGGCTCCGGTGACAAGGGCGGCACCTACGGCCTGCTGCAGATCGACGCGTCGCTGCTGTATGCGCTGCCGGATCACACAGGTCCCATCACCAACGAGGACAAGCAGGTGGACTCCAAGTACAACCTCTACAAGTACGCAGGTCTGCCGCCCACGCCCATTGCCAACCCCGGCCTTGCCTCCATTGAGGCCGCGCTGCAGCCGGAGGACACCAACTACTATTACTATGCTCTGGGCAAAGACGGAAAGCATCACTTCTCCACCACTCTGGCCGAGCACAACGCGTTTTTGAACAGTGGTGACTATGCCGGGTAAATGGAACAAGCCGGAGCTGCTGGCGCCGGCGGGAGATATGGAACGGCTGAAAATGGCCGTACTCTACGGAGCGGACGCCGTGTACCTGGCCGGCACGGATTTTGGTATGCGGGCGTTTGCCGGGAACTTTTCCCCGGAGCAGCTGCCGCAGGCGGTGGACTTTGCCCACCGCCACGGCGTCCGGGTGCACTGCACCATCAATACCATGCCCCGCAACGACGAGATTGTCCGGCTGCCGGAGCATCTGGAGCGCCTGGCGGACGCCGGGGTGGACGCCCTGATCGTGGCGGATCTGGGCGCGTTCACCATGGCGGGGAAGTATGCCCCCAAGTGCCAGCGCCATATCTCCACCCAGGCCAGCATCTGCAATTATGAGACCGCCCGGGCCTGGTATGACCTGGGCGCCTCCCGGGTGATTCTGGCCAGGGAACTGAGCCTTGCAGAGATCCGCACCATCCGGGAAAAGACGCCGGATGCGCTGGAAATCGAGGCGTTTGTCCACGGCGCCATGTGCGTGAGCTACTCCGGGCGCTGCCTGCTGTCCAACTACATGACCGGGCGGGACTCCAGCCGGGGTGCCTGTGCCCAGCCCTGCCGCTATCAGTACGCCCTGATGGAGGAAAAGCGCCCGGGCGAATATTTCCCCATTGAGGAGGATGCGCAGGGCACTTACATCTTGAATTCCCGGGACATGTGCATGATCGACCACCTGGACGATCTGATGGACGCGGGACTTTCCAGCCTGAAAATCGAGGGCCGGGCCAAGTCCGCCTATTACGCAGCCATTGTCACCGGTGCATACCGCCACTGTCTGGACGCAGCGGCGGAGGGCCTCCCTCTGCCGCAGGCCTGGCGGGATGAGGTGGAGCATGTGAGCCACCGTCCCTATTCCACCGGGTTTTACTACGGCGCGCCGGGCCAGTATTACGACAATTCCCGCTATATCAGGGAGTGGCAAGTGGTTGCACTTGTCACAGACTGCGACAGTGAGGGAAACGCCACGCTCTCTTTGCGCAATAAATTCCGGGTGGGGGACACCGTGGAGCTGGTGGGGCCGGACACGGCGCCGTTTTCCATGGAGGTTCCGCCCATGTACGACGGGGAAGGTGCGCCGCTGGAGGAGCCCCGCACCCCCCAGATGGTTTTCCGTATGAAACTGCCGCGGCCCGTGCCGGCGTTCACGCTGGTGCGTCACGCGGTGGATCTGTCCGCCAAATGAGGAGAAAGAGGTCATTATGAACGCTGATGTTGTGATTGTCGGTGCCGGCCCCGCCGGAATTTTCACCGCTCTGGAGATGATCAAAAAGGGGAGCCGCCAGAAGATCATCATGGTGGAAAAGGGGCAGAGCGTGGAAAACCGCCACTGTCCCAAGGACAAGACGAAAAAGTGCATGAACTGCAAGCCCTACTGCCACATTACCACCGGTTTTTCCGGCGCGGGTGCCTTTTCCGACGGCAAGCTCTCCCTGAGCTACGAGGTGGGCGGCGACCTGCCCACGCTGATCGGGGAGGAGCTGGCCCAGGAGACCATTCACTATGCCGATCAGATCTATCTGGAGTTCGGCGCGGATACCCACATTGAGGGGTTGGAGCACGAGGCCGAGCGCAAAGAGATCCGCAAGCGCGCCATCCAGGCGGGCCTCAAGCTGGTGGACTGCCCCATCCGTCACATGGGCACCGAGCGGGCCCAGGCCATCTATCTGGGTATTGAGCGTTTTTTGCAGGAGCACGGTGTGGAGCTGCTGTTCGGCTACGAGTGCAGCAATCTGATCCTGGAAGACGAGGTGTGTCGGGGCGTGTCCGTCTCCAACGGCAAGAAGGACCTGGAGATCTACGCCAAACACACGGTGGTGGCTACCGGCCGCCGGGGCGCGGACTGGCTGGAAAAGCTCTGCGCCGAGCACAACATTGCCCACGCCCCCGGTACCGTGGACATCGGTGTCCGGGTGGAGGTACGCAATGAAATCATGGAGACCGTCAACCGGGTGCTCTATGAATCCAAGCTGGTGGGCTATCCCAAGCCCTTCAAGAACAAGGTCCGCACCTTCTGCCAGAATCCCGGCGGCTTTGTCAGCCAGGAAAACTACGACAATGACCTGGCGGTGGTGAACGGCCACTCCTATAAGGATCTCAAGACCGACAACACCAACCTGGCCATTCTCTGCTCCCACAACTTCTCCGTGCCCTTCAATCAGCCCATTGCCTACGCCCAGAAAGTAGGTGAGCTGACCAACATGCTGGCAAACGGCCACATTCTGGTGCAGCGGTTCGGGGACATTCTGGACGGCAAGCGCACCTGGCAGAAGGAGCTGGCCCAGTCCAACCTGCGGCCCACGCTGCCCGATGCCGTAGCCGGTGACATTACCGCCGCCATGCCCTACCGGGCCATGATCAATATCATCAATTTCATTCAGGCCATGGACTGCGTGGTGCCGGGCTTTGCCTCCCAGGAGACACTGCTCTACTCTCCGGAGCTGAAGTTCTACTCCAACCGGGTGAAGATGGACGCAGACTTTAATACCAGTCTCCAGGGGCTCCACTGCCTGGGCGACAGCTCCGGCTGGACCCGCGGGCTGATGATGGCCTCCGTCATGGGTACCCTGATGGGCCGCAAGATCGCTGAAGAAGGCTAAGCAAAAAGACACCGGGAAATTTTCCCGGTGTCTTTTTTGCCCCTGCTGCCAGAAACAGGCGGACCGGTTCGTTTTTTCAGTGAACGGCGCCGGGAAAGGAGTGGATCGAAACGGAACAAATCACATATACCGAACAAGAGGCGGAGGCCGTCGTACGCCGGTGGGCCGACACGGTGCTTCGCCTTGGCTATACCTGGACAGGCAGCATCCAGGACGCACAGGACGTGTGCCAGACCGTGCTTTTGAAGCTGCTGACCAATCCATGCCGGTTCTCCGAGGAACGGCTGGAGCGGGCCTGGGTGATCCGGGTGACCATCAATTGCTGCAAGGACCTGAAAAAATCCGCCTGGCACCGGCGGCATGTCCCCCTGGAGGAGGCAGCCTGCCGTGCTGCCGCCTTCGTGCCGCCGGAAGGAGAGAGCCCCGTTTTGCAGGCGGTGCAGTCCCTGCCGGCAAAGTACCGGCAGGCCATTTACCTGCGATATTATGAAGAATACACCGTGGAGGAGATCGCCGGCGTGATGGGCTGCCGGCCCAGTCAGGTCAGTACCTATCTCTACCGGGGCAAGGCAAAGCTCCGCACGGCGCTGGGAGGTAGCTATGAACGAGCATGCTTATCGGAATGAACTGGACCGGGTGTCCTACACGCCGGAGGGACGGGACGCCCTGGTGGCCGCGCTGATGCACCGGGAAGACGCAGCGCAGAAGGGCCGTCGGGTCTGGACGCGGCGGTGGGCAGCGGCCGCCGTGGCGGCAGCGCTGCTGGTAGGTACGGCTGCCGCCGCCTCTGTATCCTTGTGGGACCGCTATTTCGGTACCCTGACAGATGAGGAGCGCTCCGTGGTGGAATCCCTCTCCGGCACGCTTCCCGCAGCCGTCACCAGCAACGGCACTACTATGACGCCCCTGTCCGCCTTTGGGGACGGGACGTCCTTCTACCTCCTATTGGAGGTCACTGCACCGGAGGGAACGGAATTTTCTTCCGGCGAAAATTACGCCCTCTTCGGGAATGGCTTTGATCCCGACCACCGGGCCTGTCTGCTGGAGCAGGACGGCACCCAGATGGAGGACGTCTCTTATTCCATCGATGCTTCCTGGATGGAAGTGTCCGAGACAGAGCAAAACAAGCTGTCCATGGTGGTCTCCGTTACCGCAAGCGAATCCATCGATGGGAAAACCCTGCACATCCCGGGCCTCTGGCTCCAGGAAAACGCCGTGGTGACCGGAAGCTGGGATTTCCCGCTCTCCGCCCGGATGGGCAGCGCCGGTGCCGTGGAAGTGGACGCCGCCGGCACTACCACCAGCTGGATCGGCGGCACGCTGACATTGGAGACCCTGCGCGTTTCGCCCCTGGGGCTTACCATGACCTACCGCTATGATCCGGAAGAGCTGCGGGCACTGGAAGAGCGCGAGGCGGCGCAGTCCAACATGGTCGTTACGGCAGAGGACGGCAGCCTGGTGCCCATGATGGTGGACTATATTCCCTCTGCCCAGATCTCCCTGATGCTGCGGGACGGAAGCCAGGTCCGTGAGGGCGGCGCATTCATGGGCGGCCAGGATGACCTGCAGACGCTCAGCACCACCTTCGAGCGGCCGGTGGACTTGTCCTCTGTGGATTATATTCTCTGGGGAGATACCAAGATCCCGCTTTTTTAAGCGGGGGAGAGGGCGGCGTCTGCCGCCCTCTTTTTTGCGTACGCGGTGCTTATGCGGGAAAGCCGTCCCCATCCAGGCTGGACCCATTGGCCCGCAAGGCCTGCAACCTGCAGTTGACAAATTGCCATGCGCTCCGTTCTTGCCACGGCGGCCGAAATGGCGTATCCTGTGACCAGTTCAGAGAAGGCGAGGAACCAATATGCAGTTTTATGAAAAGCTGACGGAGCTGAGGCGGAAGGCGGGACTTTCCCAGGAGCAGCTGGCGGACCGGCTGGGCGTCACCCGGCAGTCCGTCAGCAAGTGGGAGTCCGGCGCAGCCATGCCGGAGCTGGGAAAGCTCATTGCCCTGTCGGAGCTGTTCGGCGTCAGCATCGACTATCTGGTCAAAGAAGAGAACGTTTCCGATCCGCTGGCGGAAGGGCAGGGGAGCAGCTGCTCTGCCCGGGTGGAGGAAAAGCTGGACACCCTGGCGCGGGATTACCGACGCAGCTTCGGCCCGGTCTTTCAGTATACCAGCCATCGCACCCTGCTCGGTCTTCCCCTGGTCAGCATCCGGTTCGGGCACGACCGGCACCCAACCCGGTACAATACCGCTGTGGGGATCGTGGCCATCGGGAATTTTTCCGTGGGAGTGGTCAGCGTGGGACTGATCTCCGCAGGGGTGGTAAGCATAGGCATGATCGCCCTGGGTCTGGCGGCGGTGGGCATGGTTTCCGTCGGCGGGGCAGCCATCGGTCTTAGCGCCATGGGGATCTGGAGCTACGGCATCTCGGCACTTGGTTGGAAGTCGGCGGCAGGAGTCGCTGCCGTATCGGGAGACAGTCCATTGCCCTGATATGCTCTGATTTTATGAGAAATAAAAAAGGACGGCTTAGCCGTCCTTTTTTATTTCCTTCCCAGGATCTCCCGCCGGATGTATGCAAAGGCCGCATCTTCGCCCTCGTCCCGCAGCGTACGCAGCATGGCCTCCAGCAGCGCCGCGGTGGCAGGGTGGAGCAGCAGCCGCTTTTTCTGTCCCCGGAGGAAAAACGCATAGGGGTCCCCCGGGTCAAACTGGTCGCCCCGATAGACCTTGCTGGCAGCCAGACGGTCGCAGAACATCTCCGCCACATATTTTTTCGGCATCTCCACGCCGGTGATGCCCTCGCCGTTTAACCCGTAGTCTGTCCAGTATTCAAAGTGGTGCCGGTTGCGTCCCTTGTGGTGCAGCCACGAAGCGCTGTACCCGTGGGCCTTGCGCTGAGCATCGTTGGGACTGTGATCTCCCTGAAAATATTTCGCACCCGCCCAGAACTCCACCGGAGAGTATTTGGAAAGATCGTGGGTCAGGCCCTGCCAGTAAAGCCCCAGCCGGAAGCAGTATTTCCGCACCAGCGCCCGGTGGCGATGCACGGTTTTCAAATGTGCCCAGAAATGCAACTCGGTCACCTCGATGTCAGTTTTGCCCATTCAGTATAGCACACCGGACGGAAAAAAACGAGAGCGTTTTTGCATGGAATCTCAGGCTTCGGTCAAACTAGCCGGGAGGTGTTGTGTTTGGAGAGTGGTATTTTCGGATGCCCGCCCCAGTGGCTGCCGTTTCTGCCGCCCGGCGTCCGCTGTCCCAGGTCGGAGTGTCTGCACGGGTCCGCATGGGAACTGCTGGCCCTGACGCCGGAGGGCGTCCGCCGGATTTCCGGCAGGGCGGTCCGCTGCCGGCGCCTGCTGCTGCCGGGAGACTGTCCCGCCCCGATTCCGGCGCACAGCGTAATCTCTTACGGACTCTCTCCCCGGGACAGCCTGACGCTCTCCGGTCTGCGAGAACCGGTGCTGTGCATTCAGCGTACACTGCCGGGGCCGGACGGGGCACCGCTGGAACCCCAGGAGATCCCGCTTCCGTCACTGCCGGGACCGCCGGAGGCTGTACTGGGCCTTTTGGGCCTTCGGTTGTTGCTGATGCCACTGACAAAGGCGCTGTTTCTGGAGTAACATACACGAAAGGCGGTGAGAAGAATGAACTGGTTCGAGATCGGGTTTCTGCTGTTTCTGGCAGCAGGGCTGTGGGGCGTGTTCCGGATTTTCTATCGGAGGGCGGGCGGCCCCACCCATTGCGTCTGCTGCGGAAAATGTACCGCCACGGGCGTATGCATTCTCACCGGCAGACCCGTGACGGATTCCGGCGAAAAAGCGCACGGTGGTTCTTGACAAATTGGGCGAAAAGGATATAATGTCTTTGTCATAAGGAGAAAATCGCCGTGACAAAGCCAGCACTGCGAAACAGGCCCAAGCGAGAGGGGAACGGTGCAAGCCCCTTGCCCACGCCGCCGTGCAGCCACTTTGGAGCAGCCCGCGAGGAGCGGGACGGTTCATCCCCGTTACCGGATGGCTAAGATGTCCCCGCATGGGGAATAATTAGGGTGGTACCGTGAAGCGAAGCCTTCGCCCCTAACATGGGGCGAAGGCTTTTTTGATGCTCCGACGGGCCGTCAACACACATGCAAATGGAATACCATCAACATATCTGAGGAGGAAGAAACCATGGCACATCCCTATTATGGGCTGAACGAACTGCGTGAGATGTTTTTGAGCTACTTTGAGAGCAAGGGACATCTTCGCCTGCCCAGCTTTTCCCTGATTCCGCCTGCCAACGACAAGAGCCTTCTGCTCATCAACTCCGGCATGGCGCCTATGAAGACCTGGTTCACCCGGGAGGAGGAGCCCCCCCGCAACCGGGTCACCACCTGCCAGAAGTGCATCCGCACCGGCGACATTGAGAACATCGGCAAGACCGACCGCCACGGCACCTATTTCGAGATGCTGGGCAACTTCTCTTTCGGCGACTACTTCAAAAAAGAGGCCATTCCCTTCTGCTGGGAGTTCTTGACCAAGGTGGTGGGTCTGGAAGAGGACCGTCTGTATCCGTCCATCTATCTGGATGACGATGAGGCCTTCGAGATCTGGAACAAGGACATCGGCATCCCCGCCGAGCGCATCTTCCGCTTCGGCAAGGAGGATAACTTCTGGGAGCATGGCGCCGGTCCCTGCGGTCCCTGCTCCGAGGTGTACTATGACCGCGGTCCCGAGCACGGCTGCGGCAAGCCTACCTGCACCGTCGGCTGCGACTGCGACCGCTATATTGAGGTCTGGAACAACGTGTTCTCCCAGTTCGTCAACGACGGCGAGGGCAACTATTCCGAGATGAAGAACAAGAACATTGACACGGGCATGGGCCTGGAGCGTCTGGCCTGCGTGGTGCAGAACGTCAATTCCCTGTTCGATGTGGATACGGTCATGAACATCACCCACAAGGTCAGTGAGATCACCGGTGCCCACTATGGCGAAAGCCACAAGACCGACGTGAGCCTGCGCGTCATCACCGACCACATCCGCTCTTCCGTCATGATGATCTGCGACGGCATCCTGCCCTCCAACGAGGGTCGGGGCTACGTGCTGCGCCGCCTGCTGCGCCGGGCCGCCCGCCACGGTAAGCTCCTGGGCGTGAACCGCCCCTTCCTGTACGAGGTGGTGGATACCGTCATCCACGAAAACGAGTGTGCCTACCCCGATCTGCGGGACAAGCAGAACTATATCACCAAGGTCATCCGCACAGAGGAGGAGAACTTCGCCAAAACCATCGACGGCGGCATGAAGATCTACAGCGAGCTGCTCTCCGCCCACAAGGAAAAGGGCGAGAGCGTGTTCTCCGGCGCCGATGCCTTCAAGCTCTATGATACCTACGGATTCCCCATTGACCTGACTGCCGAGATGGTGGAAGAGGCCGGCATGCAGGTGGACCGCGCCGCTTTCGACCAGCTGATGGAAGAGCAGCGCGTCCGCGCCCGGAAGGCCCGGGAGGCTCTGGGCGATCTGGGCTGGGCCGGCATCGAGTTCGGCTCCGACATGCCCGCCACCGAGTTCGTGGGCTATGATTGCACCGAGACCCAGGGCAAGATTCTGGCCATTGTGGCCGACGAGGAGCTGCGGGATGAGGTATCCGCCGGCGCCGAGGCCATTTTGGTGCTGGACCAGACTCCGTTCTATGCAGAGATGGGCGGCCAGGTGGCCGACCACGGCGTCATCACCGCCGGCGACGCCCGCTTTGAGGTGAGCAACGTCCAGAAGAACAAGGGCGGCAAGTTCATGCACTACGGCAAGGTGGTCTCCGGCCAGTTCCAGGTGGGGGCATGCGTCACCGCTTCCATCGACGCCGACCGCCGCAAGGCCATCATGCGTGCCCACAGCGCCACCCATCTGCTGGACGCGGCGCTGAAGAAGGTGCTGGGCGACCACGTCCATCAGGCCGGCTCCCTGGTGGAGCCCGACCGCCTTCGTTTTGATTTCACCCATTTCGAGGGTATCACCCCCGAGCAGATGGCTCAGATCGACCGGATGGTCAACGACGCCATTCTGGAGGGTTATCCCGTTGTGACGGAAGTGCTGCCCATTGAGGAGGCCAAGAAGAAAGGTGCCATCGCCATGTTCGGCGAGAAGTACGGCGAGACCGTGCGCGTGGTGGAGATGGGCGACTTCTCCATGGAGTTCTGCGGCGGCACCCATGTGGACAACACCGCCAAGGTCGGTCCCTTCCGCATCCGGTCCGAGGGCTCTGTTGCCTCCGGCGTACGCCGGATCGAGGCCACCGTGGGCCATGTGAGCCTGGACGTGATGAACCGCAACCAGGAACTGCTGTTCCACGCGGCCCAGATGCTCAAGACCACCCCCGGCGATCTGGTGGGCAAGGTGGAGCAGCAGATCGCCGAGCTCAAGGCCACCCGTCAGGCGCTGGAGAAGTTCAAGGCCGAAGCGTCTCTGGGCGAGGCCCGGCAGTTCCTCATGTCTGCCAAGAACGTGTGCGGCATGAAGGTTCTCACTGCAAACCGGGACGGCATGGACGCCAACGCGCTGCGCCAGATGGGCGACTTCCTGCGGGACAAGGAGCCCGGCGTAGTGGCGGTGCTCTCCTCCGTCAACGACGGCAAGATCACTTTCCTGGCCGTCTGCGGCAAGGAAGCCGTTGCCAAGGGCATCAAGGCCGGCGAACTGGTCAAGAGCGTGTGCGCCATCTGCGGCGGCAAGGGCGGCGGCAAGCCCGACAGCGCCATGGGCGGCGGCAGCGACCTTCTGAAGCTGGACGACGCGCTGGCCTCCGTGGATAATTTTGTGGCAGAGAAGCTGAAATAAATTTCTGCAATGTCCGGCAGGGGAGAGAGTCCTCCGCCGGACATTGTTCCAGCAGTGAAAGGAGCGGTCATGTCCACCCGTGAAGATGTAAAAGCCTTTTTCTCGCTGCCGATAGATTTTCCCTCCGTTGAGCTGGAGCCCTGTCCCGACGCGGAGGCGTATTTCTGTACGCCTGCAGGCGCGGAGATCATTGGCTGGATGGGCGTCACCCATTTTATTCTCCTGCCGGGAGATGAGACCGTGTACTGCGTGGAGCCCGAGCTGGGGGAGGAAGGGACGTTTGTCCTGCCGGTTGGGGGGGATTTTCGGGAATTTCTCTCCTATCTTCTCTATTGCAAATGCACCAGCCCCATCTCACAGATCTTCATGCTGGATGAGCCGGGATTCCGGCGCCTGCTGGAGGAAAACGCCCAAAACACCTGGCCGGGGTGCGAGGAGACCTTCCGCAGCCGGGATCAGGCGCTGGCACAGATCTCTGAGACGTTCGGCATCCAGCCGCAGGACCCCTACGCGGCGGTCAAGGCCTTACAGACTGTGTTTGACCCGTCGGCGCTGGTGTTTTCCGACGAGTACTACGATGTGCTGGGATTGGAAAACCCCCGGCATTCGGAGGAGCAGGAACGGCCGTGACCCGCAAGCCGTGCAATCTTTTCTGAACAGGGAGGAGGGTGATAAGCAATGCTCCCCAAAGACCCCTACATTCTTTTGAGCTTTGTCAATACCAAGCTCCGGGATGAGTATGAGAGCCTGGAATCCCTCTGTGCAGCACTGGATGCCGAAGAGTCGTCCATTCGCGCGGCATTGGAGGGGCTTGACTATCGGTACGATCCCGTTCATAATCAGTTTGTATGAATCCAGAAAAAAGGAGGCTTGTATCTATGTCTGATTGCTTGTTCTGCAAAATCGTGGCAGGGGAGATCCCCAGCAGCAAGGTCTATGAGGACGATGTCTGCTATGCGTTCAACGATATCGATCCCCAGGCACCCACGCATTTTCTGGTGATCCCCAAGACCCATATCGGCTCTGTGGCCGAGATCACGGCGGAAAACAGCTCTGTGGTGGCGCACATGTTCGAGGTCATCGCCAAGGTGGCCAAAGAGCAGGGACTGGACAGCTACCGCGTGGTGTCCAACATTGGTGAGCAGGCGGGACAGAGCGTTCCGCACTTGCACTTCCATGTGCTCTCCGGCCGTGATATGACCTGGCCTCCGGGCTGAGCCATCCGGCAGACAAAAAAGCTCCGGCGCTGCGGCGCCGGAGCTTTTTTGTTCTCTTTCAGAAGACACACAGTCAGGTATCACACATGCACCATCTTGGACGGATGGGTTTTGTACGTTGCCAGGCTGACAAAGACCAGCAGCAGTCCACAAACGACTGCGCCGGGAACCGTAGCGCCCAGGCCAAAGGGTTCTCCGGCCAGTTTCCAGCCGATGGTCACGGTAAAGCCGCCGATCATAGCCGCCAGAATGCCCGCGTTGGTGGCCTTCTTCCAGTAGAGCGCGGCCAGGGCCGGCAGGCCGGCGGAGGCGGAGTAGAACGCCCAGGAGAAGGTGATCACGTCATAGGCGCTCTTGATGTACAGTGCAATGACCAGCGCGCCCAGCGCCAGCGCCGCGGAGGCAATTCGTGAGAAGAGAATCTCACGCTTTTGCGTCATGCCCGGGTCGATGGTCTTTCCCAGGTCGCTGACCACCGACTGCACGGAGACCAGCAGGTAGCTGTCCGCCGTGCTCATCATCACGGACAAAATGCCGGACAGCGCTAGTCCTGTCAGGCCGGGCGGCAGAATCTTGATAGCCAGGGCAGGAATCACCGCATCGGCGGTGCCGAAATCCTCCACCACATTGGGGAGGATCTGCTGGGCGGCCAGGCCCATGAAAAACAGCAGCGCGATGGTGACGGCGTATACCGCTGTGCCCCAGAACATACCCCGCTTTGCCGCCTTTTTATTCTTGGCGGCGAAGGCCCGCTGCCACATCTCTGCACCTGCCATGGTGAACACCAGATATGTCACGATGTCGCCCAGAATCTGACCGTCAATGTAGGGGGTAATGTAGCGGGGGTCCAGATTCTCCAGGAAATTTCCGAATCCGCCCAGATATGCCAAGCTGGACGCGGGCACCAGCAGATACACGAACACGATGAGCATCACAAACTGCACCACATCCGTATAGACCACGCCGAACAGGCCGGAGGCCGCCGTGTAGATGATGAAGATCAAGGTGGCGATCAGGGCGCCCATCTCGTAGCTGATGCCGATCTGACTGCCCAGAAGCTTGATGATGGTGGCAGTGGCGGTCACCTGAGCGGCCACGGTGCCCATCATGGCAAAGGCCACCATGGCAGAGAGAATGCATTTGGCGGCGGAGCCGAACCGGTAGGCAAACAGGGAGGGGATGGACTCAATGTTGTATTTTTCACCCACCTGCTGAATGCGGCCTGCATAGCCTGAGAAGATGAACATGCCCAGCAGATAGGGCACCGCGGTGGCAACCGCCTTGAACCCGGTGGTATAGGCGATGCCTGCGCGGCCCATCATGGCACTTCCGCCGATGATGGTGGCGCAGACGGTAGCCGCCAGTACCAGGGGGCCCAGTGTACGGCCCGCTACATAGTAGTCGTCCGTATTTTTGACCCGGCGCACAAACCAAACGCCCACCAGCAGCATGAAAAGAAGGTACAGTCCAATGACTGCCAGGTCCAGAGTCGTCACATCCAGCATAGGCATACTCCTTTCTTTCCCCGTGTTTCTTGGTCCTCGGGCCTTGGCCCGGAACCTGTGTCGTTGTGCTTTTATACAAAACAAACCCGTTTTAAAAGCACGAATTTATATAAAATATAGCAAAACTTTTGTGACTTGTCAATTCTTAACAATGGATTGCCATAAAAAAGCGGCACCGGAATGATCCGGTGCCGCTTGATACAATCGCGGATCGGTCAGCCGCCCAGCGCAGCCAGGTCCACTTCCTGGAAATCAGAGAAGTCCGGGAACGTGATCTTCACGTCGCTGCCGGTGGCGTTGACGGTCATGTCTGTGTCGTATGCCATCTTCGCGGAAACAGCGGAAACCGTACCGTCGTCCAGCGGGACATTCATCTCCATGGAAACGGAGAACGCCATGGAAACCGCCTTCATCTGTCCGTTGGCATCTACGGTATATACGGCGGTGATCTCACCGATATCCATCGAACCCAGGTCCTGCCCGGCCAGAGCACTCACGGCATCCACGGCACTTCCAAGCCCCTTGCTCATCTTCACCGTGTAAACCATGTCGGAGCCGGACTTCTCGGTGCGGATGGAGTCAATCATCGCCAGACCGCTGACGTTCAGCGTGTCCATGTTCACGCCGCTCATCGTCATCAGATCCTGAAGCTGCTGATCCAGCTGATATTTATAACGCACGGTCTGGCCGTCAGCATCAGCGGATACATATACCCAACCGTCTTTCATCCATGTTCCGGTGGAGGCAGTCTGCCCCTCAACAGTGGTTTCCAGGACAGAGGCCATTTCCACGCGTGCTTCGTCCAGAATCATCTTCACGTTGCCTTTCACAACCGTGGGGAGCGTGACGGTCTGGCCGTCCACATCCATGGTCATGTCCATGTCCATATTGACATCCACGTCCATGGAGAGGTTCTCCAGCTGTGCCGCCGCCAGGGACCGGTATGCCTCGATCTTTTCCGTCATAGGCTGTGCGGCGTCCTTGTCGATAGCTCCGTCGGCAATCAGTTTTGCCAGCAGGTAAGTGGAGCCGTCCTTGGTGTCTGCGGCCAGAGCCTGGTAAGTCAGGGCAGCCAGATCGTCCCGGAGGAATTCACCGGAGAAGAGAATAGAGTCGTAGATGCCTTTGCTCTGGGCAAAGGTCAGGGTATCGGCATAGGCAAAGTCCGTGCCGTCCTCATACCCCAGGGCCCGCAGCAAAAATGCGCAGTACATCTTGGCACTGCAGGCCTGGCCGGAACCAAATGTGGTGGCGCTGGTGCCGTTGGTAATGCCGTTTTCATAGAGCCAGGCTACGTAGGGAGCGGAAAAGCTGCTGACATCGGTGAAGGGGCAGACCAGCTCACCGGCGTCATAGGATGCCTTGGCTGTCTCCTCAGCGCCGTAAAGACGCACCAGCATGATGGCGGCCTCGGAGCGGGTGGGAGCGCGGTCCAGTTCAAAGCCGTCCGACGTTCCTCGGAACATACCGATGGCAGAGAGTTCCTGTGCCGTTGTGTCGAAATCCGACGCCGAAGCGCCGACACACAGGACTGCCGCAAGAAGCATCGTCGCTGCCAGACAAGTTAAAAATCGTTTCATAATCTGCTCCTTTCTTTATTCCAGCAACCGCTGTTTTCTTCATCATATGCGAATCTGTCATCCGCGTCAAGCATTTTCCCGCTTTACAGATTACCTCGTTCCTGATAAAATGGTATGGCTCCAAATGGATCCAATTTTAGTAAGAAAATGTACCAGATTTGCGACATTTTATTGGGGGATCAGCATGGAAATCAAACGACTGCGGGATCTGCGGGAATCTGCCGGAACAACCCAGCAGGCGGTGGCAGATTACCTGAACATGCAGCGCAGTGTCTACCGCCGGTATGAAAGCGGTCAGCGGGAGGTCCCAGCTTGGGTTGTGGACAGTCTGGCCGATTATTACCGTGTCAGCACCGACTACCTGCTGGGCCGCACGGATGATCCCACGCCGCCTGCGGAAAAATGAGGGCGCTGGCTGCGTTTGCCGGGGCATTCTCCGGTGGGATCTTTTTGTGTCAGTACCTGCTGCCCCTTCAATGGCAGCTGCCATCAGCGGCGCTTTTGTGCCTGGCGGCGGTGATCGCTCTGGTGCTGCCTGGCCGACGGGAGATCCGGCGGGTGCGTGCGGTGCTGCTTTGCCTGGGCCTGTGTGCGGGCCTTGTCTGGAACCGGACGTATCTCTTCCGGATTCAGCCACCGCTGGAACGCGCGGTTTCAGACCCGACGGAACGCCGGATTGTTCTGACGCTGGCGGACTATCCGCAGGCGACGGAGTACGGTGCTCGGGTCGCCGTCAAAATCGAGGGGCTTCCGGGAAAAACGGAGCTCTACGGACAGTCCTATCTGCTGGAGCTGTCCCCCGGGCAGACAGTGGAGACCACGGTCACCCTGAAAAGCGCCGCCCGGGTTGACGACGAGGATGTGACCACATTCACCTCCAAAGGCATTTTTCTCCTGGCCTATGAATCCAGAGGGCAGGATGTGCCGCCGGTAATCGGAAACGGCAGCGCCGGCTCTGTGTGCTGGTGGCCGGTCCGGGCCGGACGGGCCATGCAGTCCCGAATCGCACAGCTGTTCAGTGGGGACACCGCCGCACTGCTCACCGGTATTTTGACCGGGGAGAAGAGCGGACTCTCCGCCGGTGCCTCTGCGAGCCTTTCCGAGGCGGGACTTTATCATATTCTGGCCGTCTCCGGCATGCACTGTGGCTTTTTGCTGGCGCTGCTGCGGCTTTTGACCGGCCGCAGCCGTCTGACCGCGGCAATCGGCATTCCGCTGCTTGCGTTTTACGCGCTGCTTACCGGAGCAAGTCCTTCCGTAGTGCGGGCCTGCATCATGCTGACGTTCGTGCTGCTGGCGCCGGTCTTTTACCGGGACAGCGATTCCCCCACGGCCATGGCCGCAGCCCTTTTCTGCATTCTGCTGCAAAACCCCTTTGCCGCTGCCTCCGTCAGTTTACAGCTGTCCTTCGGTGCTGTCGCAGGTCTTCTCTGGCTGACGCCCAGACTGTACCGGCATCTGCTCGGAGAGAAAACGCATAGCAAGGGATACTACTATATAGCTGCAAGCTTTTCAGCAACTGCCGGGGCGCTGGTGTTTACTGTCCCGCTGACTGCCTGGTATTTCGGCTACGTGGTGACCGTATCGCCTCTGAGTAATCTTCTCTGCCTGCCGGCGGCCAGCGGCCTGTTCATCAGTGGGCTGTGCGTGGTGCTTTTCAGCTATGTATGGATGCCGCTGGGACTGGTTTTTCATGCTGTGCCGGAATTTCTCAGCCGCTATCTTCTGGGCGTCTCCGGCCTTTTGTCCAGGCTGCCGTTCCATGCTTTTTACACGGTCAACCCCTATCTGTGGAGATGGCTGGTTTTTGCGTACGCCGTATTTGCACTGGCTTGCCTCGTCAGCCGGCGCAGGCGGCGGTACCTTGCGGCGGCCGCGCTGTGTGTTGTGTCCCTGGGAATCACGGCAAAGCTGGGGCAGCTGCACTATACCGGCGGATGTGTGGATGCCCTGATGCTGGATGTGGGGCAGGGGGAGAGCATTCTGCTGGAGTCCGACGGGGCATTTGCCCTGGTGGATTGCGGCGGCGACAGCTGGACCGCCCCCGGTTCGCTGGCTTCGGACTATCTCTCCACCATAGGCTGCCGTACCCTGGACTATCTGATTTTGACCCACTTTGACGCCGACCACATCAACGGCGTGGAGGACCTGCTGGCCCGGGTACCGGTGGCACACGTTCTGGTGCCGGACACCGGCGAGGACACACAAGCCCGGGCCGACGTTCTGTCCGCTGTCAGCACCCTGGACATTCCCGTCACGTTCGTGCAGGAAGTACAAGCACTTCCGCTGGGCAGCGGGCAGCTTACCGTCTATCCGCCGGTAGGAACAGGAAAGGACAATGAACAGGGCCTGGCTGTTCTGTGCCGGAGCGACAGAGCTTCCTTATTGATGCCGGGAGATATGAGCGCCGCCACGGAGCGCCTGCTTCTGGAGCAATATGACATTCCGAACGTAAATGTACTGGCGGTGGGGCATCACGGCTCTGCCTCCTCCACGTCGGAGCTCCTTCTCGAGGCGCTGGAGCCGGAGACGGCGCTGATCAGCGTCGGCGCGGACAATTCTTATGGGCACCCGGACGAGCAGGTCCTGGAGCGGCTGTCCCGCATGAGCGTGTCCGTTTACCGGACAGACCTGTACGGAACCATTCACGTATCACTGAACTAGAGGAGACCACATGGCATATTCAAAAAAGACATCCAAGGCCAATGAGGCCTTTCAAGCCCTGAAAGCCGATCTCGCCGCCGGCACGGCGGGCTGCTGTTATATTTTTTACGGTGAGGAGAGCTACCTGCGGGAATACTACCTGGGGCAGCTGCGCAAGACGCTGGTCCCTGCCGGATTTGAAGAGTTCAACTACCACCGTCTGGAGGGCAAGGACCTGACCGTGCAGGCCCTCGCGGAGATGGCGGAAGCCATGCCCATGATGGCGGAACGGACGCTGATCGTGATCACGGATTTTGACCTTTTCAAGCTGGGGGAGGAGCAGCGGGAAAAACTGGTGGCGTTTCTGGAGGATATTCCCCCTTACTGCTGTGTGGTATTCGTATACGATACTATCGCCTATAAGCCCAATAAGACCATGAAAAAGCTCTGCCGGGCGCTGGACAGCCACGCCCGGGCAGTGGAGTTCCGCCCCGCCGACAGCAGCGATCTGATCGCCTGGATCGCCCGGCGGTTCCGGGCATTGGGCAAGGACATCGACCGTCAGACAGCGGAATACCTGATCTTTACCTGCGGAGGGCTCATGACCGGCCTGGTTCCGGAAATTACCAAAATCGGCACCTACGCCAGAGGGAAGTCCATTACCCAGGCAGATATCGATGCTGTGGCGGACCCTGTGCTCTCGGCGGAGGTGTTCCGCCTGTCGGACGCCGTGCTGCAGGGAAACTATGATAAGGCCGCCCGGATTCTGGGCGATCTTTTGAAAATGCAGACGGAGCCCATCATGATTCTCGCAGCCCTGGGCAGCCAGCTGCGGCGGATTTACACCGCCCGCATGGCCATCGACAGCGGGAAGGACAAGTACTGGCTCATGGAACTCTGGGACATGAAGAGCGACTACCCGGCAAAGCTGCTGCTCTCCGCCGCCCAAAAGACCAACGCCGACTGGTGCGGCGACGCGGTGAAAATGTGCCAGGTTCTGGACCGGCGGATGAAGAGCGAAAACGGCATCGACGCCGCCGGAGAGCTCAAGCTGCTGCTGGTGCGTTTGGGGGCGCAGCGGAAATGAGAAAAGTGCGGGAAGTCATTGTGGTGGAGGGACGCTACGATAAAAATGCCCTGCGCCAGGTGGTGGACGCCACTGTGATCACACTGGGCGGCTTCGCTGTGTTCCACGACAAGGAAAAGCTGGCCTTTTTGCGGCGCCTGGGAAAGGAGCGGGGCCTGATTGTCCTGACAGACAGCGACGGCGCCGGATTTGTCATCCGAAACTATCTCAAGGGCGCGCTGCCCAAAGAGATGGTCAAGCAGGCGTACATCCCTGACATTTCGGGCAAGGAGCGCCGCAAGCGCCAGCCGGGAAAAGAAGGCAAGCTGGGCGTGGAGGGTATGAAGCCCCAGGTGCTGCTGGAAGCCCTGGAGCGGGCCGGCGCCACGTTTTTGGACGAACCGTCGGACGGCACAGAAAAGTCTGCCGGCGCCCCGATTACGAAAACGGATCTTTTTTGCATGGGCCTCACCGGCGGGCCGGACAGCGCTGCCCGGCGCCAGGCGCTGCTGCGGCGCCTGGATCTGCCGGAGCACCTGACTACCGGAGGCATGTTGGAGGCGCTGAATCTGCTCTATGACCGGGAGAGCCTGAAGCAGATGCTGGAACAGTCTCCGTTGTAAAAAATCCGGGACGTTCGACAAAATTCGACACGCTTTCTTTTTCAGAAATGCTAGTCTGCAAATGGCGCCTGTTTGTGTGTGACAGGGAAACAAAAGGGAGTGGTTTTGTGCAGATGTGGTTAGAGGGTACGCGGATGTGCGGAGCACTGGCAGTGCGGTATTATCTTTTGCAGCAGGGGGCTGCACCGGTATCGTACGGAGTCGCTGTGGAAGCAGACGGGGTGGGCGAGGCCATCCTGGATATCACCGCATCCCGGGGCAGGGCGGAGGCGCTGCTGGGACGGCTGATGGCAGGAGAGGTGACCGCCGTTACGGCCCGGGATGTGGTTGAGGACTGGCTTTTGGAGTGACGGCCGGGAAAACGGGTGGAAAAGGCTCTGTTCCTCCTTGCTTTTTTTGGCAGAATTCTGTATAATACGGTTTTGACTTGAAAACTTGCATTAGGAAGGACTGACGCCCATGGCAGAAGAAAAGAAAACCATGCAGGATGAGGCGCCGGAGAGCCGGAACTTCATCCATGCCTTCATTGAGGAGGATATCGGCCCCGGCGGTCAGTACGAGGGCATGACCGTCCACACCCGTTTTCCCCCGGAGCCCAACGGATACCTGCACATCGGCCACTGCAAGGCTCTGACCATCGACTTCGGCACCGCCGAAAAGTACGGCGGACTGTGCAACCTGCGGATGGACGATACCAACCCCACCAAAGAAGACGAGGAATTTGTGGAGGCCATCAAAGAGGACATTCACTGGCTGGGCTTCGACTGGGGTGACCGCTTTTTCTATGGCTCCGACTATTTTGAAGAGGATTACCGTCAGGCGGTAGGCCTTATCAAAAAAGGCCTGGCCTACGTGTGCCAGCTGAGCCCCGAGGAGTTCAAGGAGTACCGCGGATCCATCGGCGTGCCCGCCAAGAGCCCCTACCGGGACCGTCCCATTGAAGAGAGCCTGGACCTGTTCGCCCGGATGCGGGCGGGCGAGTTCCCCAACGGCGCCATGACGCTGCGGGCCAAGATCGATCTGGCCAGCGGCAACTTCAATATGCGCGATCCGGTGCTCTACCGGATCAACCATATGCATCACCATCGCCAGGGGGACAAGTGGTGCATCTATCCCATGTACGATTTCGCCCATCCCATCCAGGACGCCCTGGAGGGCATTACCCACAGCCTGTGCTCGCTGGAGTTTGAGGCACACCGCCCCCTGTATAACTGGGTGGTGGAGCACTGTGACCTGCCTTCCAAGCCCCGTCAGATCGAGTTTGCCCGTCTGGGCATCGACCACACGGTCATGAGCAAGCGCAAGCTGCGCCGTCTGGTGGAGGACGGCCGGGTCTCCGGCTGGGATGACCCCCGGATGCCCACGCTGTGCGGTCTGCGCCGCCGGGGCTACACGCCTCATTCCATCCGCAATTTCTGCGAGCGGATCGGCGTGGCCAAGTCCGCCAACGTGGTGGAGTACAGCTTCCTGGAGCACTGCCTGCGGGAGGACCTCAACGAGACTGCCCAGCGTGTCATGGCCGTGCTGCGCCCGGTGAAGCTGACCATCGTCAACTATCCTGAGGACAAGCATGAGACCGTCACTGTGGAGAATAACCCCCTGGACGAGAGCGCCGGCACCCGGGAAGTATCCTTCTCCAGGAACCTCTGGATTGAATCGGAGGACTTTTTGCCCGAGCCCGTGCCCAAGTACAAGCGTCTGTTCCCCGGCGGACCCGAGTGCCGCCTCAAGGGCGCTTACCTGATCCGCTGCGTGGGCTATGAAACCGATGCGGAGGGCAACGTGACGGAGGTCAAGGCGGAGTACGACCCCGAGAGCCGGGGCGGCGATCCCGCCGACGGCCGGAAGGTCAAGGGCGCCACCATCCACTGGGTGGATGCCTCCACCGCGCTGGATGCGGAGGTGCGCCTGTACGACAACCTCTTCACCGACCCGGACCCCGACGCCGCCGACAAGGATTTTCTGGAGTGCCTGAACCCCGACTCCCTGGAGGTGCTTACCGGCTGCAAAGTGGAGTCCGCTCTGGGCGCTGCCAGGCCCAGCGACCACTTCCAGTTCATGCGCCAGGGCTACTTCTGCGCCGACAGCAAGGATACCCGGCCCGACCACCTGGTGTTCAACCGGAGCGTGAGCCTGAAAGACAGTTTCAAGAAATAAAATGAATCACAGCCGGCGCAATGGAGCATCCATTGCGCCGGCTGTCCTGCAATCTTCAGAAAGGAGCCGCAGATCATGGGAAAACTCACAGGGAAAACAGCGCTGATTACCGGCGCATCCAAAGGCATCGGGGAGGGCATTGCCCGCACGTTTGTCAAGCACGGCGCCAATGTGGTGCTGGCCGCCCGGGGCCAGGAGGGCGTGGAGGAACTGGCCGGGCAGCTCTGCGCTCAGGGCGCCCGGGCCATGGCCGTGCGGATGGACGTTGCGGACATGGACAGCGTCCGGGCCGGGTACGAAGCGGGTGTGGCGGCCTTCGGCACCATCGACATCCTTGTCTCCAACGCCGGTATCTGCCGCCTGGGAGACTTCCTCACCCAGAGCGACGCCGACCGGGACGCCCATCTGGATATCAACGTCAAAGGCGCCTGGAATACCTGTAAGGCGGTTCTGCCCGCCATGGTGGAGCGGAAGTGGGGCAGGATCGTCATCATGTCCTCTGTCACCGGCGACATGGTGGCCGACCCGGGCGAGGCGGCCTACGCCATGAGCAAGGCAGCTCTGGTGGGCCTGACCAAAGCCCTGGCCCGGGAGTTTGCCCCCTATGTCAACGTCAACGCCATCTGCCCGGGCTATGTGCTCACGCCCATGGTGCGGGGCATGGCGGCCCAGTCCTGCCCGGAAAATCCCCAGAGCGTGGTGGACGGCATCGCCTCTGCCATTCCCCTTGGTCGGCTGGCTGACCCAAGGGAGGTGGGGGAGCTGGCGGCATTTCTGGCCAGCGACGAGGCAAGTTATCTCACCGGCGCCCAGTTTGTCATCGACGGCGGCTCCACGCTGCCGGAAACCAGCACCATGGGCGTTTGACCAGCAAAAAAGGACGCAGCCGACAGCTGCGTCCTTTTTCTCTGCTCAAAGGTCGATCTTCCGATCCAGCATATAATATGTGAACGTACCGGTACCCAGCAGCGTTCCGTCCTGATTGGTCACCCGCACGTCGTAGACGCACAGCGTGCGGCCGGCCTTACCCTCGGTGGCCTCCGCAGTCAGCGTATCGCCGGGTTTTCCGCTCCGGTAGTAGTTGTAGTTGGCATTCACCGTCACACCATAGTAGCCGTGGGAGGCGCAGGCGGCGCCGGAGGCGGTATCCGCCATGGTGAAATACAGTCCGCCGTGGGCCAGGCCCGCCGGGTTCAGGTCCTCCTCCGTGACATGCTTGACGATCCGGGCATATCCCGGGCCGATCTCATCCACCCGAATACCCAGCCGCTCACAGAAAGGGTTGTGGGTGTTGCGGAATTCCTTCAGCTTTTCAAAATCCATGGGACCAGTTCCTCTCTTTCTGGAATTTCCCCAGTAGTTTATCCGAAACCGGTTCCGCCGTCAAGTCTTACAGGTTTTTCTTAATGGTGTTGATAGCGCCTTTTTCCAGGCGGCTGACCTGGGCCTGGGAGATGCCCACCTCGGCGGATACCTCCATCTGGGTCTTGCCCTCGTAAAACCGCAGGGAGAGAATGCGCCGCTCCCGGGGATCCAGGCGCTTGAGCGCCTCCTTGAGGGCGATGCGGTCCGTCCAGTCCTCGTCCGTGTCCCGGGTGTCCCGCAGCTGATCCATCACACAAATGGCGTCGCCGCCGTGGTCGTAGACCGGCTCATAGAGGGACACGGGGTCCACAATGGCGTCCATGGCGAACACCACTTCCTCCCGGGGAATGTCCAGCTCCTTGGCAATCTGCTCCACGGTGGGCTCCCGCTGGTTTTCCGCCACGAAGCGGTCCCGCACCTGCAGGACCCGGTAGGCCGTGTCCCGCATGGACCGGGAGACCCGGATGGCGCTGTTGTCCCTGAGATACCGCCGGATCTCGCCGATGATCATAGGCACTCCGTAGGTGGAAAAGCGGACGGGCTTGTCCACGTCGAAGTTATCGATGGCCTTGATAAGGCCCACGCAGCCCACCTGAAACAGATCGTCCGCGTTCTCCCCTCGGCTGGCAAACCGCTGGATCACAGACAGCACCAGCCGCAGGTTCCCCTCAATCAGTTCCCGCCGGGCCTCCTGGTCGCCCTGCTTTGTCCGCCGCAGAAGCTCCATGGTTTCATCGTTTTTCAGTACCTTCAGCCTGGCGGTGTTGACGCCCGCAATCTCCACTTTTCCCTGCATGAATCCGTCCCCTGCCTAATCAACAATCTGCCTCCAGTATTGCCCGGGCCGCTTTTTCCTATACTGGGAGCTTTTGTCGCATTGTGGGCATGGGACGTCCGCCCGGATGCATAGGATAGGGGAGAAAGGAGGGGGCGCCATGCAGTGCAGAATCCGGGACCTCCGGCGCAAGGAGGTCATCAATGTCTGTGACGGCTGCCGGCTTGGCTTCGTGGACGACGTGGATGTACGGGTCCCCGAAGGGCAGGTGGCAGCCATTGTGGTCTACGGCCCCTGCCGCTTTTTCGGCCTGTTCGGCAGGGGAGAGGAATTTTACATTCCCTGGGAGTGCATTCAGCGCATCGGGGACGATCTCATTCTGGTGGATAAGCCGTTCCAGCGGCGGGACCCCGCTCTGGAGCGAAAACGCCGCAAGCTGCTCTGACCACCCGGAAAAAACGCAGAGAATCGCAGGTATTTTCCGCCTTTTTCAGGAAAAAATACTTGCAATTGAATGTGCACTATGGTATTATATTTCAGCATTCCGCACGGTGCGTCGACTTTCTGTCTGTGTCCCACAGGGATTGGCAGGGGGGATGAAGCCGCCGGAGGTAAAACTAAATTGATTTGGAGGAACTACACACTATGGCATCTAACGTCGTATCCATGAAGGCCCTGCTGGAGGCGGGCGTCCACTTCGGTCACCAGACC
>NZ_URDP01000005.1 GCF_900546705.1 uncultured Oscillibacter sp.
ACTCGCATCCCCAGCTTGGAAGGCTGGTGCCCTGACCATTGTGCTACACCTGCGTAAGCCCTCCGTGGAAATTGTCAGCTTGGATATACTAACACACCTGTTTTGAAATGTCAACCCGTTTCACCAATTTTTTCTCCGCATTTTTTCACAAACGCCCGGAGGAGAGCCCCGCCGTCCACGGCGCCCGCCGCCCGCAGCCGCTCCGGGTGCCACTGGACGCCCCACACGGCCCCGTCTCGGTGGGCCAGGGCCTCCACGGTGCCGTCCGGCGCCCACTGTACCGCCTGCAGCCCGTCTCCCAGTGCGTCCACCGCCTGGTGGTGGGCGCTGTTGACCACCGCCTCCGGGCCGCAGAGCGCCGAGAGGAACGAGGGGGCGGTGCGCACCCGGTGGAGCCGGTCCACTCCGTCGATCGTGCGCCGGTGGCCGGGCAGGTCCTGGCGCAGGGTGCCGCCGAAGAACACGTTGACAAGCTGCATGCCCCGGCAGATGCCCAGCACCGGGCAGCCCCGGCGCACCGCCAGGGCCAGCACTTCCAGCTCCTCCGCGTCCCGGTTCGGGTCCACGTCCGTGCAGGCGATGTCCGTCTGGCCGTAGCGCCAGGGGGCCAGGTCCCCGCCGCCGGGCAGCAGCAGCCCGTCGAACTCCGGCAGGGGGGCGCCGGAGTTCCGGGACAGGACCGCGCCTCCGGCCCGCTCCACGGCGCGGACGTAGTTTGCAAACCGGGCGGGCTCCCCGGGAATGAAAATCCGGACCTCCATACGGTGCCTCCTCCAAACGATTTTGCCCCTATTTTATGACGGTTCGGCGAATTTGGCAACCCGGTCTTGCATCCGGCGGGGAAATGTGGCATAATACCAGTGCGGCGCGGCCCTCCAGCCCGCCGCGGATACACGCAGCGGTATCGAAGTGGTCATAACGGGGCTGACTCGAAATCGTCACTCATGAAGGCACGGTAAAAAGCCGCTAATCCTTGTGCCGCAAGGGATTACTGGATTTAGGAAAAACGCAAAAAACGCAAAATGCTAACAGAATGCTAACAGTTTTCCCGAAAAGTGAATAAGCAGGTTGTAAATCGGACGACCGATTTTCAATACATGGAGGTGTACCCAAGTGGTTGAAGGGTCCGGATTCGAAATCCGGTAGGTCGGCTTTGCCGGCGCAAGAGTTCGAATCTCTTCACCTCCGCCAAAAAGGGCCATTGCAAAATCGTAGCATTTTGCAATGGCCCTTTATATTTGCCAATTTACTTCACGCGAATGCCATTCAAAGAAATACCTTCTAACGAAAAACTGCCATTTTCTGCAACAAACCAAACAGAAAAAGGAATTTCTTCTTCTACTCCAAGACCATTTTGAGCAGTTACACTTCCAACGATTTGATAATGATCATCGCTTCTACCTATGCCCCAATCGAGCGAACTGAAGTCAGCAGTATTCGGATAATTGAGGCAATTTTTCACTTCTTCTGTGGCCAGGGAACGCAATTCTTCATAAATTTCGAGATTTACTTCTTTTTCAGGTACATGCACATCACCATAGTCTTTTAGATATCCGCCTTTTTCGCTATCATAAAGATCCTCATCCCCAAATCCTGCGTAAAACAGGACCCCATCTTCGGTGGTAAAGTAAAATCTTCTATCACGATCTGTATAATCATTTGGATAGCAAACTACGGAATTGAGACCGTTCTCTGCTTCTCCTGTCATATTTTCAATCTCAATGCTTTCTATTCCTACTGTGTTTAATATCTCTTGAATCATACTTGCATGCTCAATGGAATATCCACTTTCAAGCAACACATCAGTAATTTCAGTATCTATTTCCCCTAATTCCTCGAGTTGATCCTGTGGCTGTATATATGCACTCTCTTGTGAGGAAGACTCATCTTGGCTACTAAGATCCTCTTCACCAGCATTGCCTGCACATCCTGTCAAGAATAGGCATGCTATCAATCCGACAATACTGAGTTTCATGGTTTTACACATATTTGCTTCCCCCTTTAAGGATAATTTTACCACTCTACTATGCACTCCACAAGGAATATTTCGTATTGGTAGCAGTTAGCAGACAGACAGCGGCATGGGTATTCCATGCCGCTGTCTGTCTGACGTCTTTTAAGACTTGATGTAACGCTTCAACTGCTGGTAAAAGTTCTCCCGGGTACCGGCCAGGATGACCACCACCAACTTGCCATCTTCCTCATAGATGCGATAGGCAATCTCGTAATTGGTCTTGTTGTAGTAGACATCGTAGCCGTAAATTCCAGATAGATCTCCGGTCTTGCTTTCGCCGGTGTAGGGATCTTGGGCGATGGCTTCCAAGGCCTTGCGAAAGGCGTCCTTCAATCCTTTCTCCTTCAGCTTCTTGAAAAATCGCTCCGCGCCGGGCAGGTACCGCAGCTCATACATAGCTCAGTCCTCCCCGAACAGTTCATCCAGGGACGGGCCGCTCTGACCAGAGGCCGCCAGGGAATCCGCTTCCTCGATCATGCGCTCCACAGCGGGGCGCACTTTTTTCTGCTCTGCCTTAAACCGTTCCAGCAGCTGCTCTCCGCTGTACCCCTGGGCAATGAGATCAGCCAGAATCTGCTCGGAAAACTCCCCACCACTCTGGGCCTTGACAGGACGGATCACCAACTCATCCCCCCGGAGAATGCACTCTGCCTCCTCACCAAAGCCCAGCCGCTCAAAATACCGCTGGGGAATGGTGACCTGCCGTTTGGATGAAATACGAATGGTCTTGCGCTCCATACGCCGCTCCTTTGCTGCCGTTGCCATTTGGTTCTCCCTCCCATTCTATGTTGATTTTATAAATTATATACTAATTTCTTTGATTCTTGGTTTCTTTGATTTTAGTATAACACAGAGGAGTGGAATGTCAAGTTGCACACTATCATAGCACCAGCGGCATGGAATGAAACTCCATGCCGCTGGTTTATTTTTCTGATCGAAAACCTTTCATCCATTCTCTGTGCTGTAGAGAAGGTACGGCGATGCTCTGCCCCTTGACGGAAGCCAGCCAGCAGGCCAGGGATTCCTTGAAGTACCGCAGCGTATTCCGGTACTTCACCCCCTGGATCTGTCCCAGGTTCCGCCAGCGGTTGAGGGCATTCACACTGTACCCACACAGCTCTGACGCTTGCCGAGTGGTCAGCATGTCGGGCCAGTTTTCCCAGCATTTCATCAGGTAGGCGCAAAGCCTGTTCTCATCCAGCACAGGGCTGGTCGAACGGACCGGATGTGGACTGCTGCTGGAGAAGATCCCCTGTGGAATGACATCATCCAGTAGCCCCGCATCCCGCTGTTTCAGAAAGCAAATCACATCATCCAGGCGGATAGAAAAACGCCGGGTCTGCTTGCCGGAATCCTGACAAGGGATTACTCCATGTTCCAGCAACCAGCGGGCTTTCCGTTTGCTGATGTGGCAGATCCGATAGAGCTGCTCCATGGAGATTGTTTCAGGGTATTCTCTCCGAAGATAGCGATAGTCCATCTCATCACCTCACATGGATAGCCTCATGCCGAAGCCATCCTCTTTCTGCTCCTCTGCCGGTTTCTCTTCCGCGAAGGCCGCAGTGATGGCGTCGGCCGATTCCAACTTGGAGTTGAAGTCCAAATGGGAGTAGATGTCGGCGGTGGTGGCAAAGGTGGAGTGCCCCAGCCACTCCTGAATCTGTTTCATGGGGATGCCCTGACTGAGCAGCAGGCTGGCACAGCTGTGGCGCAGGTCATGGAACCGGATGTGCCGCAGGCCGTGCTGTTTCAGCAGGAGTTTGAAGTGGTCGGTGATGTAGTTGGGCCGGAACAGCTTGCCCATCTCGTCAGTGCACACATAGTCCAGGTAGTCGGTGCAGTAGGACTTCTTGAACAGTTTCCGGTACCTCTGCTGGCGGGCACGCTGTTCTTCCAGCAAGCCCCGCACCGGCGGGATCAGAGGCAGGGTGCGGAAACTGGACTTGGTTTTCAGCTTGTCCTCGGTGTAGAGCCGGACCTTACCGTCCACGATGCCCTCGGTGACCTTGTGGTTGATGGATAGGGTGCCCTTCTCAAAGTCGATGGCACTCCAGCGGATGCCCAGCACCTCGCTGCGGCGCAGGCCATAGTAGGCGGCCAGCTGAATCACCACTGAGATGGAATCATCCTTGGTTGCCTCAAACAGGGTGGCCAGTTCCTCCTTGGAGTAGAACGCCGCCAGGTATTTTCCCTTCTTGGGCCGGTCCACCCGGTCGGCCACATTTTCGTTCACCAGCCCGTTCCTCACAGCGTACTGCAGCGCCTTGCGCACCACGGCGTGGTAATGGATGACGGTATTGGCGTTGCAGCCGTCCTTGAAGATAGACTGGTGCAGCTCCCGGATGTGCTTGGGCTCCAGCTCTTCCAGGCGCAGTCCGCGCTCCCGGAAGAATGTATCCAGCCGGGCGTCGATGAGGCCCTTGTAGCTTTGGTATGTAGTACGCTCGATGGTGGGAGCTGTGACTTTCAGCCACTCCCGCAGGAAGTCCGCAAACAGCGGGGACTCCTCCTGTGGAACTTCCGGTTCCGTGATCCCGGAACTGTACTCCTTCTTCAATTCCTCCAGTCGGGCCTGGGCCTTGCGCTTGTTGCCTTTCACCGGAATGCCCAGGGCAACGGATTTCTGCCTGCGCTTTCCGTTTTTGTCATACAGGTTCAAAACAGCGGTGTAACGGCCGTTTCGTTCAAAGAGGCTTCCGGTAACTTCTCGATTGCTCATAGGAACCATCCATTCCTCCTCTCAAATCAACAGCGTCCACTCAAGGTCTTGTGATGTTACCTTGCATGGACGCTGTTTTCAAGTCTTTTCTTTCTGATCTGCCGCACAGAGGTAATCAATGACCGCGATCTTGGGTACACGGTACAGCCGCCCCATGCGGACACTCTGAATCTCTCCTCTGCGCAGCAGCCCATAGGTCATCCGTCTGCCGATTCCCAGCATCTCCTGCACCTGTGCCGGGGTCAGGGCATCCGGATAGTGCCGAAACATAGCCCGGTAGCGGGTTGCTCCTTTTTCCTCTCTGGTCATATTCACACCTCCTTGACTTTTATATGTAATAGATTATAATAATTACATAAATTACACCGCCTATTATATAGACGATGAGACGGCCAAAAACGGAACCGGGGAGGTGAGTACCTTGAAGAAGACCATGTGGGACCTGAAAGAAGAGCGGTTGGAGCAGCAATTGCAGGAGCTGGCCCGGCAGGGAGACTGGGACGGTGTGGTGGAGACGCTGGATGACTACGACAGAAACAATGACCGAAGACACGGGGATCACAGGGACGATTTTGATTTTTCCTGTTTGAATGGTGGAGCCAGCGCAGATGGACACTACCAGATTCCCAATAAATTGAAACTGTATAAGGAGGATGACTGGCTGGATATCATTTTTTCACAGAACGCGTCGGAGATGCCCAATCTGGTAACGGAGTACCCCGTCAGCGCGGCTATGCGGGAGCTGACGCCCCAGCAGCAGGAGATTTTAAGGCTGAATATCGTCTTTGGCATCCCGACCAGGGACATCGCAAAACAGATGGGGTGTACCACCCGGAACATTACCAAGCAGCGGCAGAAAGCGCTGGAGAAGATCTGCTTCCTGGTCACCGGCCAGTGGAAACCGGAGGACCTCTGATTGTACATACGCCCTAATAAAAGGAAAGCGGGGTGCTTTCTTGCACCCCAAAACGAAAGATGATATATTGATTACAAGTATTACAACGGAGGAAGTACTATGGACTTCAAACCAGTGTTTCCCAATCTGAATGTCCTCTGGACGCGGTGGTCGGCTTATCAGATCAAGCCACACAAATGGGGCGGAGAATATTTGGTCCCTGCGGAGGGAGCCACAGACCTCACGTATAACTGTGCAGAGCAGTCTGGTCCTCTGGTGGCGGATGCTCTGGAACTGGGACGTCAGCTGCGCATGGGAACACCGGACAAAAACCGCCTGTGTGCCGCTTTTGCGGCCCGCTACGGGCTCCTGGGACTCAACGCCGAGAAGGGGGAGGAAGCCACGGAAGACCCCAATGTGCCCCCGTGTTATCGCCCGTTGAACAGCCGGGAATATGGTGAAGATATATTGATCTTTCAGCGTAGCTTTATGATGCTGTATCAGCACTTCCTGACCGTGCAGGGGGAGCTGGTGCCTACCCCCAATCCAAGAGTTATGGATCTCTCTGGTTTTCTGAATTATCGGCTGACAAGCGGCCCCAATCCTCAGCTGGTGTGGGAGGTCCGCAGTTTGGAATCCGTGGTTCGATTTGCCTATGCTTCCATGATCTCGGCGGAATCGGTGCCTTTGAAGGTTTGCAAAAACTGCGGAAAGGTGTACTACAATACCCACGCTAAGAGCGAATTCTGCGGGACCAAGTGCCGGAATTATTACAATGTGAAGGTATTTCGGGAACGGGAAAAGGAGCACAATTAAATACAAGATCCAATTACAATAGAAAGAAGGGCATTGCCGATGAGCCTGAGTGCCAATGTAAGTGAAAAAGCCGCCCTGATCTGGGCGATTGCAGATAAATTGACCGGCGTGTACAAGCCCCATGAATACGGCGAGGTAATCCTCCCCCTCACAGTGATCCGCCGCTTTGACTGTATTCTGACTGATACCAAGGATGCAGTGCTGGAGAAGTTCGAGACCGTGAAGAATCTTCCCATGCGGGATGTGCTGCTGCGCAAAGCCTCCGGCAAGCCATTTTATAACACAAGCAAATTCACCTTCGAACGGCTGCTGGACGATCCAGACAACATCGAATCCAACTTCCGGGACTACCTGAATGGCTTCTCGGAGAACGTCCAGGACATTCTGGAAAACTTCAAGTTTGACGGTCAGATCACCACGATGGCCAACAAGGGTATCCTCTACATCGTCATCAAGGAGTTCACCACACCCAAGGCCAACCTGCACCCGGATGTAATCTCCAATCTGGAGATGGGCTACATCTTTGAGGAAATTATCCGCCGGTTCTCCGAATCTCACAACGAGGACGCCGGGCAGCACTACACCCCCAGAGAAGTGATCCAGCTGATGGTCAATATCCTGTTCTACGATGACAACGACATTTTGTCCGGCAACAATGTGGTCAAGACCATCTATGACCCGGCCTGCGGCACCGGCGGTATGCTGTCGGTAGCGGAAGAGTACCTGCACAAGCTGAACGCCTCCACCGAGCTGATGGCTTTTGGCCAGGAGCTGAACGACCAGACCTTTGCTATCTGCAAGGCGGATATGCTCATCAAGGGCAATAACGCCGACTTCATCAAGGACGGCAACACCCTGTCCGACGACCAGTTCGAGGGCCAGACTTTTGACTATGTGCTGTCCAATCCGCCCTTCGGCCGGGAGTGGAAGAACGAAAAAGCGGCGGTGGAGGCCGAGGCCAAGCGGGGCTTTGCCGGACGGTTCGGCCCCGGGCTGCCTGCGGCCAGCGACGGACAGATGCTGTTCCTGCTCACCGCTATTTCCAAAATGAAGGAGCCCAAGGATGGCGGCAGTCGCATTGCCATCATCCACAACGGTTCGCCCCTCTTTACCGGCGACGCCGGCAGCGGCCCCTCCGAGATTCGCAGGTACATTCTGGAGCATGACCTGCTGGAGGCCATCATCGCCCTGCCCAACGATATTTTCTACAACACCGGCATTGCCACCTATATCTGGGTGCTGTCCAACAAGAAGGCCGGGACCCGCCGGGAGGGCAAGGTGCAGCTCATCAACGCCAACGGCCTGTATGAGAAGCGCCGCAAGGCTTTGGGCAACAAGCGCAACGACATCCCGGAGAGCGCCATTCAGGAGATCACCCGCCTGTACGGCGACTTCGTGGAGAGCGAGATCAGCAAGATTTTTGACACCACCGACTTTGGATATACCAAGATCACGGTGGAGCGACCACTGAAGGACGAAAACGGCCAGCCGGTGCTCAAGAAAGGTAAGCCCCAGCCGGATACCGCCCTGCGGGACACGGAGAATGTGCCGTTGAAAGAGGATATTCAGACCTACTTTGAGCGGGAAGTGCTGCCCTTTGCGCCGGACGCCTGGATCGACGAAAAGAAGTCCAAGGTGGGCTATGAGATCCCCTTCACCCGGTATTTTTACAAGTATGAAGCCCCCAAGCCCTCGGCGGAGATCATGCAGGAGATCCTGGCCATTGAAGCGGAGCTGGACGGCGCTCTGGCGGAGGTGTTTGGCAAATGAGGGAGATGAAGGACAGCGGAATTGAGTGGATTGGGGCGATTCCGGAAGGCTGGAAAGTTTCGAGAATAAAGCAGTTGTTTTCAGAAGTAAATGAGCGATGCGAAAACGGTGAAAATTACACTCTACTTTCTGTATCTGAATATTATGGAGTTGCTCCCAAAAGTGAAAGAATAAGCGACGATGATATGCTAACTCATGCAGAAACCCTTGACGGATATAAAATCTGTAAAGAAAATGATTTGGTAATGAACATTATGTTGGCGTGGAAAAGGGCTTTGGGCGTGAGCGAATATACCGGCATTGTTAGCCCGGCTTATTGCATCTATCAGGGAAAGCAAAATATGTGTACTAAATATTTTCATTACCTGTTTCGCACAGATATGTATGCAAATCTTTTCAAACAATATTCAACTGGCATTATTGATTCTCGATTAAGATTGTATCCCGACAAATTTTTAGCTCTTAAGTGTCAAGTACCACCCATAGATACGCAGTGCCGCATTGCCGACTACCTCGACCGCAAGTGTAGCCAGATTGACACCATTATTGCCCGGCAGCAGGAAGTAATCGAGAAGCTGAAAACCTATAAGCTGTCTGTTATCACCGAAGCCGTCACAAAAGGTCTGAACCCCAATGTGCCCATGAAGGATAGCGGGGTTGAGTGGATTGGGGAAATACCGGAGCATTGGACGATGCTGAAACTGAAGTATGCTTCCTCTATTTTGCGAGGAAAATTTAATCATCGTCCAAGAAATGATCCGGCATATTATGATGGAAACCATCCATTTGTACAAACCGGTGATGTTGCTCGGGCAAATAAATACATCAAAAATTATAGTCAAACGCTGAATGAAAAAGGATATGCTGTAAGCAAGGAGTTTCCTGCAAACAGTATCTGCATGACCATAGCAGCAAATGTAGGTGATGTAGCAATTTTGACATTTGATGCTTGTTTCCCTGATAGCGTTGTTGGATTTGTGCCGTCTGACAATATTGCATGGAACTATTTATATTATGTGTTGACAGCAATGAAAAAGCAGTTTGTTAGGAACGCAATCATAAGTACCCAACTTAACCTGAACATTGAAATTATTAAAGAAGAGTTTATTCCAGTAGCTCCACTTCATATTCAGGAACAAATAAGCAGATTTCTAGACGATAAATGTTTTGCAATTGACCGAACAATCTCTGCGAAACAATGTGTTATAGATAAACTAACAGACTACAAAAAATCGCTCATTTATGAGGTCGTCACCGGAAAGAAAGAGGTGTAAGTGATGCCAGAGGATAGTATCAACCTTGTACCCTCATTTGGAAAAACTTTATATAACTCTGTTTCTGATGCAGTACTTGATACCGCTGACTATAGTTTTGATCAGCTTGCAGAGAAACTATTGACAGGAGATTTAGAGGAATTTATCCCTGTAATTCAAGAGCTACCCATTATAAAATACTTTATTTGTGCTGGAAAAATTGTTAATTCGGTCAGAGATCGTCTATTTCTCAAAAAAACGCTTAAATTTTTTGCTGCATTACATAATGGAGAAGTTGACAGCCATGAGATAGAGCGTAGACGACAAGCACTTTCAAGTGGAGAACAGTGGGTCATTGATGAACTCGAAATTTTAATTTCCACTCTAGAACAGATAAATAGAGTTCAAAAGGCACAGATTATTGCAGAAATTTACAGGACCTATCTCAACGGAGAGATTGACAGAAAAACATTTGATGATTTTTGTAGCATTACAGAAAAACTGTTTTTAGGTGATATTATTCAAATTCGAGCTGATTATGAAGAAGATGAATTTGAAGCTAATGCAAAAGCGGCACTTGCACATGGAGAAATCTCGGGATGTGTAATTACGCATACAAGATATACAGAGCTAACAGGACGATTGTTGGCGTTAGGCCTAATGCGGATTTCTGCAAAAGTGGGAAAGAATTTAAAAGTTGATTCTGATATTTTAGAATATACAATTTCTAATAAGGGAAAAAAATATGCTCAAATTCTAAAAGGAATTGATTTTCTGGGTATAAAATAATCAATGATCTCAATAAAGAGGTGTAACTGTGCCTGATTTTGACATAAAAGAAAAACGCTTTGAGCAGGATATTGAGGAATACCTTTTGACCCACGGTGGATATCAGAAGGGCAACCCCTCCGCTTTCAACCGAGAAAAGGCGCTGGACACCGGCACGCTTCTCTCCTTCATCCGCACTAGCCAGCCTAAGCAGTGGGAGCGGTTTGAGAAGATTTACGGTGCTGACAGTGAGCGGCAGCTCATTGACCGTTTTTGCCGGGAAGTGAAGCTGGTGGGCCTTTTAAAAGTACTGCGCCAGGGCTTTACCGACCGGGGTATCAAGTTTCGGGCTGTGTTCTGGAAGCCGGAGACCTCCATCAACGAGACCAGCCAGGCCCAGTACGCCGCCAATATCCTCCACTGCACACGGCAGCTCCACTACTCCCTGAGCAACGAAAACAGCATTGATATTGTCCTATTCCTCAACGGCATTCCGGTGGTGTCCATGGAGCTGAAATGCCAGTTCACCGGCCAGGACACCACCAACGCCATCCAGCAGTACAAGTTCGACCGGGCGGGGAAGGACGCTATCTTTGAGTTCAAAAACCGTGTGCTGGTCCACTTCGCTGTGGACCTGACCAATGTGTACATGACCACCCGGCTGGAGGGGGAGAAAACCTATTTCCTGCCCTTTAACCAAGGCAGCAACGGGGCGGGAAATGTGGGCGGAAAGGGCAACCCCATTAACCCGGATGGCTACGACACCGCCTACCTGTGGGAGAATGTGCTGTGCAAGGACCGCCTGCTGGAGATCTTACATAAATACCTCCACTTGCAGCAGGAGAAGGACGAAAAGACCGGCGAGGTGAAGTCCGAGCGGATGATCTTCCCCCGGTATCACCAGCTGGATGTGGTGACCAAGCTACTGGCCGATGTAAAGGCCAATGGCTCCGGCAAGAACTATCTCATTCAGCACAGCGCCGGTTCCGGCAAGTCCAACTCTATCGCTTGGCTGGCCCACCGGCTCACCGGCCTGCACGATGACCACGACGAGAAGATCTTCCAGTCTGTCATCATCGTTACCGACCGCCGGGTGCTGGATAGTCAGCTGCAAAATACCGTCTATCAGTTCGACCATGTGGCGGGCGTGGTGCAGAAGATCGACAAGAACGCTCAGCAGCTCCGGGAAGCCATTGAGTCCGGGACGGGCATTATCATTACCACCCTCCAGAAGTTCCCGGTTATTTATAAAGAAGTGCGCACCGGCAATAAGCGGTTTGCGGTCATTGTGGACGAGGCGCACTCCTCCCAGACCGGCGACGCTGCCCGCAAGCTGAAACGGGCGCTGGCCGATACTGAGAAGATTCTGGAGGAGTATGCCGAAGAGGAGTACGAGGAAGAAGCCAAGCGCAAGGATGATGAGGACAAGCTGCTGGATGAACTGGCTGCTCAGGGTGTTCATGAAAACCTGTCCTTCTTCGCTTTTACGGCTACCCCCAAGGATAAAACGCTGCAGATGTTCGGTCAGCGGGATGAGAATGGCAAATATCATCCCTTCCATGTGTATTCCATGCGGCAGGCCATCGAGGAAGGCTTTATTCTGGATGTGCTGCAAAACTACATGACCTATAACATGTACTACAAGATTGCCAAGGCCATCCCCGACGACCCGGAACTGGACACCGCTGCCGGTGTTCGTGCTATTCGCCAGTTTGAGACGCTACACCCCCACAACATCTCTCAGAAAACGGCTATCATGCTGGAGCAGTTCCGCAATGTGACCCGACACAAGATTGGTGGCAAGGCCAAAGCCATGATTGTAACGCCCTCCCGGCTCCATGCGGTGCGCTACCTGCTGGAGTTCAAGCGGCAGATCCAGGAGAAAGGCTACACCGACCTGGATGTGCTGGTAGCCTTCTCCGGCGAGGTGGAGGACAACGGGGAGACCTACACCGAGGAGAAGCTGAACAAAACAAAATCCGGCGAGGCCATCAAAGAGAAGGCCCTGCCGGAAGCGTTCCATACAGACGAATATGGGATGTTGATCGTGGCGGAAAAGTATCAGACCGGCTTTGATGAGCCGCTGCTGCACACCATGTTTGTGGATAAGAAGCTGTCCGGCGTGAAGACCGTCCAGACCCTTTCCCGGCTGAACCGCACCATGCGGGGCAAAAAGGATACTTTTGTCCTGGACTTCGTGAATTCTGCTGAGGACATTCGCAAAGCCTTTGAGCCGTACTACGAGGAGACGGTTCTGGAGGAGGAGACCGACCCCAATGTGGTGTACGATCTGAAGAACACCCTGGACGAATACCGGGTGTATCAGCAGATAGAGATTGACCGGTTTGCGGAGATTTTCTATTCCTCCAAGGAGCAGTCTAGCGGCGATTTGGGCAAGCTTCAGGGCACCATACGCCCGGCGCTGGATCGGTTTGAAGCGTTGGAGGAAGAGAAGCAGGATATGTTCAAGTCTACCTTGGCACGCTTCAACCGGATCTATGCCTTCATCACACAGGTCTGCCGCCTGTTTGATAAGGAGATCCACAAGTTCAGCGTGTACGCCAAGTTCCTCTATACCATGCTGCCCAAGGGCGGGCGAGATAAGGTCTATGTGGACGACAAGGTGCTGTTGGAGTATTACCGTCTGGAAAAGGACTTCGAGGGCGGAATCCAGCTGGAAAGCACTCCTGAGGGCTTCCGACCCATCACCGGCGAGGCTGGCCGCAGGGAAAAGAAGCGTGATCCGCTGACGGTCATCATTGAGAAAATCAACGAGAAGTACGGCACCAACTTTACCGAGATGGATAAGGTCCTGCTTCAGATGGAGAACGACTATGCCGCTCAGGACAAGTGGCACAGCTACGCCCAGAATAACGACCGTAAGACCTTCATGCTGCTGTTTGAGAAGGACTTCCCCAACATGGCCGCCGCCCGCTATGAGCAGAATGAGGACTTCTTTGTGAAGATGTTCTCTGATCCTGATATGATGCGGCAGGTTATGGAAACGGTGGGCACGGTGCTGTATGAGCGATTGAGGAGTACCCAGTTAAGCTGATGTTTTGTAGATTTACGCGGAAAAATGTGGTAATATAGCACATGGGGATAGAAGGAACTATCCAGTTGGAATGACCAATTGAGTTATGGCAGTTATTTTACATTTAAACTGGTGTGAAACCGGTGTTATCGATCAAGAAGCCTTCTATCCCCTAAAAATTTAATTATTTTCCGTAGTGAGGTGTGCTATGGATACTATGGGGACGTTAGATCTAAAGAGATTCACAGATATTTTTGATACCGAAATACCTTACCAGGTCCTAAATGACTACTGCAATCGAGCAAAGCCTGGTAAAGATAAGATGAATTATAAAAAATTCAAGCAAGATTTTAAAGAGATAGTTCCTGTTGTAAAAGAACAGATAGAAGTGCAGAAATTTAAATTTACTAGATTTGAACTCGCTTTGAAACTAAAAAAACACTATAAACTTCCGCGTCTTATATTTCAATCTTCTATTCGAGATCGATTTATAGCGAAACTGATGTGTATTTATCTTCAGGATCACTATTCCAAATTTCATAATGGGGATTGTTCACTTATTAAAACTAGAAATAAAGTCCTTGATGATATTAGTAAAGCACTCAATGAAAAAACAGAGAATGGGCAAAATAAATATAATTTCTTTTTAAGACTTGATATCAGCAATTTTTTTGATTCAATAAATCGGAGTTATCTATTAGCGTTACTTGAAGCAGAGCAGTTCGATCAAAATTTTATATATCTAGTAAAAAAACTATTTACAACCATGGATTTGTCTATGGATGTACCGAGTGGGTTTGGTGTGCCACAAGGAATTTCTGTCTCTTCTCTTCTCGCAGAGCTATACCTACAAAGATTTGAAGAGAAATTCAGCACTTTTCCATATAATCGGAATATCCTTTGTTTTCGATATGTTGATGACATTTTCGTCCTATCAACAGATGATGAATCACTTAATGTTGCTAAACGAAACATTCTATTTGAACTAACATCTGTTTACGGGCTTAATATTAACGATGAGAAAATCATTGAAGGCGAGTTGTCAAAAAAATCAGTTGATTTTTTAGGTATAACAGTTTCTGATAGAAAAATTAGTATATCATCTGCACAGGTTGTGAGAGTTGAACGTCAACTAAATGAACTTTTTTTGTGGTATAGACGGGTTTCAAAAAGTAAAGATAAGAGGCATCCGTTATATCAGCAGCAGGATAGGATAATCAGTTCTTTGCTAATTAGACTTAATTTGCTTATTACTGGATACATATATACAAAAAAAGGTTCTACGCAAATAGGGCGATATGGTTGGATACAAACATCGTTGCCACATCAAATAGAAAATATAGATGCTCTAAAAAAACTAGATCGTCATGTTGGAGCGCTGATTGAACATTATATTCCTGATCGATCAAAAGGTCATGTTTCTCAATCAAAGAAATCATTTTACCATGCATATTGTAGTAGCAAATATAAAAACAATGCTGATGGATACATTTTAGATAGGGATAGAATAGCTAAAGACGAAGACAAAATGTATCGTATCGTATGCGATTTGAGTTTTGTTGATATAAAGAGAAATTTGAAATATGATCATTATGAATGTGATTGTTTTGAAGAAAATGTTGGAGAACCACTAAGGTCTTACTTTGAAAAATCTCTTTATATTGCTAATCGAGATTTAACGGCAGATATTCTTTATTGGTAGTTTATTAAAGAGGATAAATTATGGACCAACAAGAGTTAAAAAAATCTATAAAACGAGATATTGAATTTACGTCCGGAAACTATGCTCAAATGTATAAAAGATTGAAGTCAAACGATATGGCATCAAGATTTTTTTTGGTTTATTACAGCACAGTTTCAATTATATTTGGGCTTTTCCCGATGTTTTTTGAGGACAAGATTATATTTCCTTCCATATTAAACTTTCTTATGATAAGCCTTTCTATCATTGTACTGATTGCATCGTTGCTGATTTCATTTGCACAATACGGTGATCGAAGTAAGAAAGTTATGTACGGGCTGGATCAACTCAAACGATTAAAAAAGCTTTTGCAATATGAAGATTGCGCTCCTGAAAACGACAAATGCCCAAACTATCGGGATGTTATTAAAAATTATCACAAAATTGTTGATAATATTGAACTCAGATCAGATCTCGACTATTTCCGTGCATGTAAAGAATTAAATTCTAGAGGAAAATATACAGAAAGTTGGCGACAAATATCATGCTTAAATAAATTTATTATGTATACAGCGTCTATACTTAAATCTTTTTTCTTTTTGGTGTTATTTCTTTTCCCTATCATGGTACTATTCATAGTTTTTTAATGAAAATATTGCATGACTCTTTGATAAAGGCCATAATGCTCCCAAGTTACTCAATCGTCCATCTCAAGACGGCTTGGGTAGATTTTTAATAGCAAAAGGCCAAATATACCTAAAAATTATCTGCCTCAAATAAGACCACGTCGAATCAAATCTTTTATACAAAAAAGGTTAGAAATTAATTAAACTTAACAAGGAAAAATAATTCTTTCACGAATCCCTAGTTTTGGGTGAGTAAATGTGGCTATTTCCCCTAATCTGTGCTATTGTGTCTTGCTACAAGGAGGCGAGGCACATGAACGAAACGCTGAAATTGCTGTATGACAGATTCTACACCCCTCTGCCCATGGCAGAGGCCAACCAGGAAGTGGAAACCTGTCACCGGCAGCTCATTGAACGGCTGGACAAGCCAGAACGGAAGTTGGTGCTACGGATCATCGATGCCCAGAACCTGATGATCGAGGAACGCTCTGTGGATAGCTTCATCTGCGGCTTCCGTCTGGCGTTGGAAATGGCAAACGAACTGAATCACTACATGGAAGAGCGCCCGGAGCCGGAGGATCATCCCGGCCCGGACGCTCTTCCTTAATCATCCGGTCAATCCAGCTGCTCTGCCTGCTCCCAGCGGATATAACCGTTGGACTTCTTCCGGTAGATGCAGTGCCAACGGGAACCGTCAAATACCTCATCGGCAAAGTTAATGAGGGTTTTGGATGGGGAGTAGTTCACACCCCAGCTTTGCCACCAGACGGACAGCTTGATTTTGCGGCCGTCATCCGCATCAAAAAAGCACAGGAGCATGGGCTTGCTCCTGTGCCAGCAGCGGAAGGTCAGTGTTCCGGTAAAGGAACCACTTTCCTCCGGATAGTGGTAGTCCTTTATCGGGGCTGCGTCCCTGTCCGCTTTGCAGCGGATGATCTGTGCCCGACAGGGATGGTCCTGTTCAAATGTGGATGTGTACTGATTGCGCATGTTGATTACCTCCTCAATGTCCGAATTGCTGCTCCTGCTTTTGCTTTAGCTGCGCTTCATAGTGTTCCTTCAGTTGCTCCCGCAGATCCTGGGGAATGGAGTCAATGAAATCCCGACACTCCTGCAGCTCATAGATGAGAGACATTTTCTCCAGGTGCTCCTGATGCTGTTCCCACTGGGCTCGCTCTGCATCCCTTCTTTCGATCAAGGCGTTCTGTCTCAAAATCTGGATCTGCTCATCGTAAGGCTTCAGTTTTGCTTCGAAGGCGTTGACCTGGGGATACCACTGCTCCAGCAGCTTCAGAATTTTTTCCCTCTGCCGTTTGGCATTCAGTGTCCCGATCTGCTCCAGCTCGGTGCGGATCTGTTTCATTTCGTCGGTGAGTCGGTGGGACTGCTTGTAAAGCCACGTGGGAATGTGCTTCCGTCTGGTGACGGCGGCAGACTGCCCTCGTTCCAGCTCCGGGAACTCTGAGGCCATGTGGTCGTGGAATTTGTCTTGCCACTCCACCAGCTTGTCCCGCCCTCCAATCACCTCCTTGGCGGACAGCCGGTTGTCTTTTGTCAGCGGAACAAAGCACAGGTGCATGTGCGGATTGCGCTCATCCATGTGGACCACGGCGGAGAAGATGTTGGATTCGCCAACTTCTTTCTTAAAAAAGTCCAGCGCCCGCTCAAAGTAGCGGCGCACCTGCTCTGGCAAAAGACGGGCCAGATACTCCGGTGTGGCGGTGACAATGGTGTCGATGAACTTCACGCTGTCCTTGCGCACTTTGCATTTGGGATTCTCCCGCTGGGCACGCTCAATACGGGACTGGATCTCTGCGTAGTACTTGTGCCGTGGTTGAATGAGATGATAGTTGAGATGGGAACGTTGCGTGTCCACATCCGGATTGCTGGTGTACTGTTCCTTTTTTCGTTCGTGGTGTTTTTCGATGGCGGAGGCCGGTCCGCCTTTTCGTTTCTCGAAGCGCATAATGGCGTAAGGCATCACACAAAACTCCTTTCGTTGAACTGGTGGGCGTGCAGTGGACGAGGGCTTTTTCACATACCGCCCTGCCAATGTGGAACCCGCCGCAGGGAGACTGATGCTGCACCCGGCAAGACTGGTACGGCGGCGGTTTCCCCGCCCGCGAGAAATGCCCGGCCCCTACAAGGCGGGCCGGGCATTTTCGCGTGCGGTTGTCAGGGCGGTATAACGCACTATACCTTGCCGCCCCGTAGGGGCAGCAAGGCGTGCGCCCGGGGACACCCCGGGACCCCGTTTTGCGGCTTCGGCTGCGCAGGCAACGGGCCTTGATTGGCCCGCAGCCTGCGCCCCTTTGCCGCCGTTTTTGCCGCCTTTCACTGGGGGCAGGGGTGTACCCCTCCTGGGCGGCAAAAACGCGCCTGCGGGCGGACGGGGGACGAAGGACGGGGGGTATTGCAAAGATGAAGACAGCGCCTGCGATTTCTCGCAGACGCTGTCATACACGGGTGAAAGGTCGAGATCACACCATACCTTCCACGCTTTCATACAGAGTCAACTCGGTTTGCGCTCACAAAACGCTAACAGAATGCTCACACTTTTCCGGAAAATCTGCTTTGGTGGGAAAAAATCCCAAAGTCTTGCACCGACAAGGAAAACGCCGGAAACCCCAGTAAAATCAAGGGCTTCCGGCGTTTTAAGGAGCGCAGAGGAGCACACAAAATGCTCCAAAAGGCACCCGCTTCCAACGACTCGAAATCAGTTTGCGGGCAACCGCACGAGGGTTCGAATCCCTCCCGCTGCGCCAAATGCCGGAGCAGGGCGTTCCCTGCTCCGGCGTCTTTTTTTGCCCTCACTCCATCCCGTAGGAGATCCGGCACAATTCCTTTCCCGCCCGGGTGCGGAAGACGGTCTCCAGGGCCGCGCGCACCGCCGCGGCGTCCAGCCCGTCCTCGTAGAAATTCACCAGGAAGTCCGCCTCCACCAGGATCTGGTAGTCCGGGCCGTCGATATTCGTATAGGTGTGGTGGTGGCCCACCAGGTAGCAGATCCGCTCCGTGTCGGCTGCGTCCAGGCCCAGCTCCTCCAGCATCCGCCGGGCATAGGACGGCCCCTCCTGCTCCTGGAGCTTTCCCGTGCACCGGCCGTACTTTTCCTCCGCCGGCCGGATGCCGATGTCGTGGACCAGGGCCGCGCACTCGGTGAGAAACTGGGTGTGGGGGTCCAGGTGCTCCATGCGCCCGATCAGCTGGGCGAACCGGTGTACTTTCATCAAATGCTGGATGCGCTTGGGGTCGCCCTGGTTGAAGCGCATCATCTTCTCCGTGAGAAGATCCACCATCTCCGTATTGTTCATAGAAACCTCCGCTGTGCTGTGTTTTTCGCGGCGCCTGCCCGGAAACGCCCGGGACGGCCCGCGCCTGAGATGATGATACAACGTTCCCCGCCCCGGCGCAAGGCCGCGGGGCGCCCCCGGCACCGGAAGGAGAGGACAGGCGCGGGAGTATGGTGAAAACACACAAAAAATAAGAATAATTTTTCGGATTTTATTGCGCTTTCCCAACAAATTCCTTATAATGATCGTACAATACGGTGCAGCGGCTCCATCTCCGTCTGGACCGATGGGGACTATGCGCTTGGAGGAGGTGCGGACCAATGAATTACCTGGTTTTGGCATATATCGCTTTATTCGGCGTTCTGCTTTGCCCGGCGGTGCTGTATTTCTTCATAAAGAAAATCGTGCATGAGCAGGTTCCCGTGCTGGAGGGCATCTATCTTTCGGCCCTGGGGGTCGTCCTGATCCTCTGGATCGTAGCCGCGTTTTCCGGTGTTGCTCCCGCATAGCGTCCTTGCGGCCGCTTCGGCGGCCGCTTTTTTGCGCCCTCACGGCTCCGGCGGCCCCAGGTCCCGGGCCACCCGGACGGCGTAGGCGTTGGCCATGGTGGCCGGGGCGTTGAACAGGGCCGAGAGCAGGTACTGCTTGGCGTTGCGCACCGGGACGGTGCACCGGGCCAGGCTGTCCAGCACGTAGACCATGTGCTCCCGGCCCAGCTTCAAAAACCGCTCCCGCACCGCCTGCCGGGGCAGGTCGCACCCGGCGATGCGGGCGGTGGGCCGCCGGTCGCACACCGCCTCCGCCGCCAGCTCCACCAGCTCGTCCAGCTCCTCCGCCCGGGTGGGATCGTCCGCCAGGAGCTGGTCGTACTCGATGTTCTCCAGAATCTGTGCCCGGACCGTCTCCCAGTCGGGTTCTTGGTCGGCGTCTCCCTCCGCCGCCCCGTCCGCCTCCGGTCCGGATGGGATGGGATGGGTCCTTGCTTGCTCTTTTCTTGCTTGTTTTGTTCTTTGTTTTTCTTTTCTTGATTGGGGGGACTTTGCCGCCTCCGGCTTTCCCGCACCCGGCGCCGCCGCCTCCGGCTTCTCCCATATGAGATATTCCGTGTCCCGGATGCGGCCGTCCGGCCCCCGCACCTGCCTCCGGCGGACGTACCCGGCCCGCTCCAGCTCCCCCAGGGCCCGGGACACCGCCTCCACCCCCTCCCGGCAGACGGCGGCCAGGCCCCGGACGGAGTAGTCCCACCCCGCCGGCAGGGACACCAGCAGCCATAAAAGCCCCTTGGCCTTCAGGGAAAGCGCCGGGTCCCGCAGGGGGCCGTTGTCCAGAATGGTGAAATCTCCCGTGTGCTGTGCGCGAATGACGGCCATAGGCGCCCTCCTTTCCTCTGCCCGTCCCGCCCGGGCGCGGCGGGCGTGCACGCCGCCGTGCAACGGCGGCGGAACTTTTTCCCCCCGGCCCGTATTCCCACCGCGCCCCGGCGGTGGTATAATGGCCCCAGTAAGCCCGGAGAACGGACGGATGAAAACGGGAGATGGAGCGGTATGTGGATCCTCTTTGCCTGCGGGTCGGCGTTTTTTGCCGGGGTGACGGCCATTCTGGCCAAGTGCGGCATCCGGCGCACCGATTCCACGGTGGCCACCGCCATCCGCACCGTGGTGGTGCTGATCTTCGCGTGGGTCATGGTGTTCGTGGCCGGCTCCCAGGACCAGCTTGGCTCCATCGGCGGCAAGACCCTGGCCTTTCTGGTGCTCTCGGGCCTGGCCACCGGCGCGTCCTGGCTTTGCTACTTCCGGGCCCTCCAGACCGGCGACGTGAACAAGGTGGTGCCCATCGACAAGTCCAGCACCGTGCTGACCATCCTGCTGGCCTTCTTGCTGCTGGGGGAGCCCATCGGCCTCGCCCAGGGCATCGGCGTGGCGGCCATCGCAGCGGGCACGTTCCTCATGATCGAGCGCAAGGAGGGGGCGGGAGGCGGCAGCGGCCACTGGATGGCCTTCGCCTTCGGCTCGGCGGTTTTCGCCAGCCTCACCGCCATTTTGGGCAAGGTGGGCATCCAGGACGTGGAGTCCAACCTGGGCACCGCCATCCGCACCGGCGTGGTGCTGGTGATGGCCTGGGCCATGGTGGCGGTGACGGGCAAAGGAGGGGAGGTCAAAAAGGTGCCCCGGGGGGAGCTGGCCTTCATCTGCCTCTCCGGCATCGCCACCGGCGCCTCCTGGCTTTGCTACTACCGCGCCCTCCAGACCGGCCCGGCCAGCGCGGTGGTGCCCATCGACAAGCTGAGCATCCTGGTGACGGCGGCCTTTTCCCGGCTGGTGCTGGGGGAGCACCTCACCGCCCGCTCCGGCTGTGGATTGGCCCTGCTGACCGCCGGGACGCTGGCCATGCTGGTCTGAGACTGACAAAACGGCGCCTTTGTCCATACAGCCGGGCCCATGTGGCAGTGGTGCGGCGGGGCAAAGGGGGGTACAATAGAGAGGACGCGGCACGCCCGCGAATATATCCGGCCGCCGCCCGGCGCCCAGGAAGGAGCCTACATGGACACCATATCCCTGCTGACCACCCTGGATGAACGGTACCTGCCCCAGCTGCAGGTGCTGCTGACATCCCTGCACGTCAACAACCCCGGCGAGCGCTTCGCCCTCCACCTGCTCCACAGCGGCATCCCCCGCGATGCCCTGGCGGGCACGGCCCGCCGGTGCGGGGCCTGGGGCTGGGACTTTTTCCCCGCGGAGGTGGACGGCGCCCTTTTTGCCGGCGCGCCGGTGAGCCGCCAGTACCCCCGGGAGATGTACTACCGGCTGCTGGCCCCCCGGCTGCTGCCCGGGGTGGACCGCATCCTCTACCTGGACCCGGACATTCTGGTCATCAACCCCATCCGCCCCCTGTGGGAACAGGACCTGGCGGGCAAGCTGTTCGCCGCCGCCGCCCACACCGGCAAGACGGAGCTTGCCAGCAGCGTCAACCAGCTGCGGCTGGGCACGGAGGGGGACTACTATAACTCCGGCGTGCTGGTCATGGACCTGGCGGCCGGGCGGCGGGAGATCGAGCCCCGCTTCCTCTTCGACTACGTGGCCCGCCACCGCAAGGAGCTGGTGCTGCCGGACCAGGACGTGCTCAACGCCCTCTTCAGCCGGCGCATCCTGCCCCTGGAGGACGCGCTGTGGAACTACGACGCCCGCAACTACTCCACCTACTTTATGCGCAGCGGCGGCGTCATGGACGTGCGGTGGGTCATGGACCACACGGCGATTTTGCACTTTTGCGGCAAGGAGAAGCCCTGGAAGCCCAAGTACTTCCACCGCTTCGGCATTTTGTATCAGCACTACGCCCGGCTTGCCCGGCGGGAGGAGGAGAGTTGGCAGTGAAAAACCGGTACCGGCGCATCATCGGCAGCCGCCTGGTGGTCACGGCCCTGGCCGCGGCGGTCCAGGCGGCGTGGCTGTGGGGCCTTTTGGAGCTGCTGGCCCCCTACGCGCTGCTCATCGACGCGGCGCTGACGGTGCTGGCGGTGGTGTTCGTGCTCTACGTGGCCTCCAAGCGGGATGAGCCCGCCTACAAGATCCTCTGGCTCATTGCCATCTTGTCCCTCCCCCTGTTCGGCACGGTGCTCTATCTGTGCTTCGGGGACAAAAAGACCGGCCGCCCCCTGGCCCGGCGCCTGGAGCGGGCCCGGGACGCCATGGGCCCCCACCCGGTCACGGCGCCCGGGACGGAGGAGGCCCTGCTGGCCGCCTCCCCCCGGATGGCACAGACCTTCCGGTACGCCGCGTACCTGAGCCGCAGCCCCACCTTCCCCAACACGGACGCCCGGTATTACCCCCTGGGCGACGACATGTTCCCGGCCATGCTGGAGGCTCTGGAGGGGGCGGGGAAGTTCATCTATCTGGAGTACTTCATCATCGCCGAGGGGCAGATGTGGGGCCGCATGCTGGAGATCTTGGAGCGCAAGGCGGCCGCCGGGGTGGACGTGCGGGTCATCTACGACGACCTGGGCAGCCTGACCACCCTGCCTCCCGGGTACGGGGACGCCCTGCGGCGCCGGGGCATCCGGTGCGTGGACTTCAACCCCATGCGGCTGGTGCTCTCCGGCACCCTCAACAACCGGGACCACCGGAAGATCCTGGTGGTGGACGGCACCGTGGCCTTCAGCGGCGGCGTGAACCTGGCGGACGAGTACATCAACGCCTACGAAAAGTACGGCCACTGGAAGGACGGGGGCTTCCGGGTGGAGGGAGCGGCGGCGTGGGGTTATACCCACATGTTTGCCGAGTTCTGGAACGCCTTCTCCCCGGAGAAGATCACCCTGCCCCTGTGCCCCGCCCCGGCGGCGCCCGCCGACGGCTTCATCCACCCCTACTGCGACATGCCCACCAACCACGACGCCGTCAGCAACCACCTCTACATGGAGCTTTTGGACCAGGCCGCGGAGTACGCCTGGTTCTTCACCCCCTACCTGATGCTGGGGGACACCCTGCTGGACACCTTCGTCCGGGCGGCCCGGCGGGGGGTGGACGTGCGGATCTACGTGCCCGGCGTCCCGGACAAGCCCTTCATCTACCGGATCACCCGGAGCTTTTACCGGCCGCTGCTGCGGGCGGGGGTGCGGATCTTCACCTACACCCCCGGCTTCCTCCACGCCAAGGCCTGCCTCGTGGACGGCCAGGCGGGCATGCTGGGCACGGTGAACCTGGACTACCGGAGCCTGTTTCTCCACTTCGAGTGCAACGCCCTTTTCTACCGGGCGTCGCTGCTCCAAGACCTGCGGCGGGACTTTGAGGCCACCGAGGCCAAGTGCCGGGAGGTGACGGAGGCCGACTGCGGCCGCGGTCTCGGCAGCCGCCTGGCCGACTGCCTGCTGCGGATCATCGCCCCCCTTTGCTGAGGGGAGAGGGAGGAGACTATGACGAGAATTTTGTTTGTGTGCCTGGGCAACATCTGCCGCAGCCCCATGGCCGAGTATATCCTGCGGGAGCTGGTGCGGCAGGCGGGGACGGAGGCGTCGTTTGTCATCGACTCCGCCGCCACCAGCGACGAGGAGACCGGCAACCCGGTCTACCCGCCGGCCCGGCGCAAGCTGACGGAGCACGGCGTCCCCTGCGGCGGCCACACCGCCCGGCAGCTGCGCCGGGAGGACTACGGCCGCTACGACCTGCTCATCGGCATGGACGAGGCCAATCTCCGGGCCATGCGCCGGATCTGCGGCGGCGACCCGGCGGGGAAGATCCGGCTGCTCATGGACTACACCCGCCGGCCCGGCCAGGTGGCCGACCCCTGGTTCAGCGGGGACTTCGAGGCGGCCTACCGGGACATCCGGGCCGGCTGCGAGGGCCTTTTGACGGCTTTGGGGGAACAGAAGGCATAATTTCATAAGAAAAAAACCGGGTCACGCTGCCAGACAGCTGCGTGACCCGGTTTTTTTTTCGCCGTTCGGGGCAAAGTTCCGAAAGTAATCCACTTTCGGAACCGCAAGAGCATAGAGCACCCCCAAGTTATTTTTCATTATAGTCAAACTGGAAAGTGTTGTCAATCCACAGCGCGTGAAAAAAACACGCCGGGCCCCGCACTTGTTTACTGCGAAGCCCCGGCGGATCAAAGAAAGGATGATTCCACATGAACAGATTCTTTCCATCGGCGGCCGTGCCCCTGAGTCAGGGACGGCAGAAGGGCGCGGTCACGTTTGCGCAGACCGCCGAACGGTGGCTCCTGGACAAAAAGTCCGCGGTGAAGCCCTCTACTTACGCGGTTTACGGCGGCATCCTGGAAAACCACCTGCTGCCGCCGCTGGGAGCTCTGGACATCTCCGGCGCAGGTGCCTGGGATCTGCAGCGCCTGCTCTCGGACATGCTGTTGGCCGGGCGCCGTGACGGCACCGGCGGCTTGTCCCCCAAGACGGTGGCGGACATCCGGGCGGTGCTGTGCCTGGTGCTCCGGTACGCCCAGGACCGGGGGCTGTGCGCCCCAACCGCCCGGGCGCCGCTGCCGGTGAACCCCGTCCAGCGCACCCAGGTGCTCACCCGGGCGGAACAGCGGCTTTTGGAGCAGTGCCTGCTGGAAAAGGCCGAGCCCTTCCGCACCGGCGTGTTGCTGGCGCTGTACTCCGGCGTGCGGATCGGGGAGCTGTGCGCCCTGCAGTGGAAGGACTTCTCCTTTGCCGACGGCACCGTGCGGGTGGAAAAGACGCTGCTGCGGGTGCGGGACTCCCGCCCGGAGGCGCCGGGGCGAACCCGGGTTGTGCTCCAGCGGCCCAAGACCCCCAGCTCCGAGCGGACCATTCCTCTGCCCCGCCAGATCCTGGGCCGCTGCGCCCAGGTGTGCCGCCGGCCGGAGGATTTCGTCCTCACCGGCAGCGGACGGTACATGGAGCCCCGGGCGTGCCTGAAGCGGTACAAGCGCCTTCTGGTCCAGGCTCAGGTGGCCGACCACACGTTCCACGCCCTGCGCCACACCTTCGCCACCCGCTGCGTGGAAAGCGGCTTCGACACCAAGTCCCTCAGTGAGATCATGGGCCACGCCAGCGTCCGCATCACCATGCAGCGGTACGTGCACCCCTCCATGGAGATGAAGCGCCGCCAGATGGAGCGGCTGACACTGCTGGAGGGCTGAGTCCCGTTCCGAAAGTGGATTACTTTCGGAACTTTGCCACCTCCTTGCAGGCGTCCGCCGGAGCGGACAGGCCGGAAGGTGAGGCGCGGCATGAAAAACGATTTGCGGGGTCAGCGGTTCGGCCATCTGACGGCCCTGGAGCCCACTGCCCGGCGCAGCCGGGGGTGCGTGGTCTGGCGCTGCCGGTGCGACTGCGGCGCAGAGGTGGAGGTGGACAGCCGCCGCCTCAAGCCCGGGGCCCAGCTCAGCTGCGGCTGTGCCGCCCCGGTTCCCGGGGACCTGACCGGCCGTCGGTTCGGCCGCCTGACGGTCCTGAACAAGACCGGGCAGCGGGCGGCCAACCGCTCCGTGATCTGGCACTGCAAATGCGACTGCGGCGCGGAGGTGGACGTCCCCCGGGACAAGCTGCTCTCCGGCCAGAAGACCAGCTGCGGCTGCGGCAGGACCCCGCCCCGGAAGGACTGGGTGGGCCGCCGGTTCGGCAGTCTCACCGTCACGGCCTACGCCGGGAAGGAGGCGGGCAGCCACCTGTGGCGCTGCAAATGCGACTGCGGCGCGGAGGTGACCGTCCGGCAGTCCAATCTGCAAAGCGGCCAGACCACCAGCTGCGGCTGTGCCCGGTCCCGGCGCCGGGGCCTCCACTTTGTGGACGGCACGCTGCTGGAGCGGCTGCGGCCCGGCCCGCTGTCCCGGGCCAACACCAGCGGCTACCGGGGCGTGTACTTCAGCCGGGCCAAGGGCCGGTGGACGGCCCAGATCATGCTCCGGGGCAGGGACTACTACCTGGGCAGCTACGCCACGGCGGTGGAGGCGGCCCGGGCCCGGGCGGACGGCGAGGCGCTGTTCCGGGCGGTGCTGGAGCAATATGAATATGACGCCGCCGCACCGCCGGACGAGGCGGGACGGCGGCAGGACGGATAAAAAAGACGGGCGGCGCCGGGGCTCCGGCGGCCGCAGACATCAAAGCAGGGAGGAAACACATATGGTACATGCAAGGAAAACAGCAAGAAAAGCCGCGGCGGCGCTGCTTTCTCTGGTGCTGGTGCTGTCGCTGCTTCCGGCGACGGCCCTGGCCGCCGGGGGAGACGAGGACGGCCTGGTCCTGGACAAGACTGCCGAGCTCCAGCCAGACGGCACCTACACGCTGACGCTGGAGGCCTACGCCACCGGCAAGGTCACCAACGTGACAAAGCAGGTGCCCACGGACGTGGTGCTGGTGCTGGACGTGTCCGGCTCCATGGATGAGGCAGTGGATATCCGCGAGGAAACAGGGTACTTTGAGGTATCCCCCGGAACGTACGGTGAGATCTACAATGATAGTGATCAGTATTACGTGAAAGATGAAACCAGCGTGATGCGCGAGGTCATCGTCTACCGGCAGTGGATTTTTGACTGGTTCGATTCGTACTATGTCTATACTCTGAGATACCGGGACGATGATTATAATCTGCATACCATCGGCCAGGAGAGCCAGGAGGCAGGCGCGTCCCTGCCGGAGGATGTGCAGTTCTACAAGGCAACCTATAAGACGTCGCGCATTGACAAGATCGATGCGCTGAAGGCGTCGGCCAAGGCATTTGTGGATGCTACCGTTTTGAAAAACAGCCAGATTGATGATCCGGCGGATCGCCACAAGATTGCCATCGTGAAGTTCGCCAGTGACGAGAATGAGAAAACTGGAAACGATTACATGGCAAGCGGTTACAACTATACCCAGATCGTACAGGATCTGACTACTGTAAGCGCGGACAATGCTCAGAGCATGAAGGATGAAATCGATTTGTTCCGGGCCAGCGGCGCTACCTCTGCGGACCGTGCCATGAACCGGGCCAAGGCGGCGCTGGGGTACGATGCGTCAACTGGGTCGGTTCTGAATGACGGCCGCAACAAGGTGGTGGTGTTCTTCACCGACGGTGAGCCGACGCATAGCTCTAATTATGATGGAGATGTTGCCCATAGTGCGGTGAATGGTGCTAGGGACTTGAAGGCTGCCGGAGTCACCATCTATACCATTGGCCTCTTCGACGGGGCAGATGAAGAAGATACGGGCGGTCTTCTCCAAGATCATACCAATCAATTTTTAAATGCTGTGTCCAGCAACTACCCGGATGCGACGTGCCAGGATTTTTTGGGCATCCATAACATCACTTTGAACTCCGGAGATAACCGGGGTTATTACAAGGCAGCCAAGGACGGCAGCGATCTGGCCAGCATCTTCGAGGAGATCTCCGAGAGCGTGGGTACCACCGGCGTGGAACTGACGGCAGAGGCTGAGCTGAAGGACATCATCAACAGCGACAAGTTTACTCTGCCGGAGGGTTATTCCAAGGATGACGTCACGGTGAAGACCGCCAAGTATACCGGAACGGCAAACAACGAGCGGCAGTGGGCAGTGCCTGAGGCGTTTGCCGGCAATGTGACTGTCAGCGACGGCACCGTCTCTGTCTCCGGCTTCTCCTACGAGGATAACTACGTGGTGGACGTGGGCGGCACGCACCAGGGCGAGAAGCTGATCGTCACCATCCCCGGCGTGGAGGCCAAGCCGGCTGCGGTCACCGGCATGAAGGTCTACACCAACGCCGCCGCTTCCGGTGTGTATGACGGGGAGACGCCGGTGGGACAATTCCCCCGCCCTGCGGTGACCATTTCCCAGAAGAGCTACGCCCTGGACTACGCTGCCCCCGTGACGGTGGACTCCGGGGATTGGGGCTTTGACCAGATCCTCCATGTGGCCACGGACATGAGCGCCATTACGGCCGGTGCGGATGGCAAGCCGGCCTACACGACTTCACTCAATGGTGATCTGCACTACGGCTCCGTGAACGTAACCGAGGGCGGCGACAGAGTCACCTACACGCCCACTGCCGACACCTGGGACGGCGTGGACTCCATCTATGTGTTCGGCAAGGACAAGGACGATCCCGACGACTACAAGTGGCTGCGGGTGAACTTCGTCCCCGCCAACAACGTCTATTACGAGAATAACTTCGAAAGCTACACTACGTCCCAGGCTCCCGGCGGCGGCCCCTACGGCTACGATCAGAGCTATGCCGGCTATACCGGGGACAGCGGCAACCCGGCGCAGAAACTGATCCCGGGCAATGAGGTGGAGTTCACCTTCACCGGCACCGGCGTGGATGTGTACACCCGCACCACCAGTAGGACCGGCACTGTGTACGCCGCACTGGAAAAGAACGGAACGACCATCAAGCGGGTGATCGTGGATAACCTGGCGGTCTCCGACAACTACTACCAGATCCCCTCCGTGACCTTCACCGGCCTGACCTACGGTACCTATACCGTCACCCTCAAGGCCACCGCTGCCGTGGGCGACCGCACGGAGTATTACTTCGACGGCTACCGGGTCTACCAGCCCGCGGATGAGGATGACAACATCGTGGCGGAGATCTACGGCGCCGACAGTGAGCTGAACTCCCAGTTCATCTCCGTGCGGAATATCCTGCTCAACAACGACCAGGCGCTGGATATGACCAGCACGTTCGGCGACCAGGGAGAATCCGCCGTGTTCATCGATCAGATGCCGGACGGCAGCAATGAAACTACCGAAATCGAGTCCTACGAGGACTACGGCCCCAAGAACGAGGTCTACCTGGCCAAAGGTCAGTTCGTGGTCATCGACGTCAGTAAGTACGCCGACTACGGAAAAGACGACATCCATTTCTACCTGGGACTGAAGTCGCCCACCGGCAAGGCTACCACCGTGACCGTGTACGGAACGGGCGATAGCGGAGCCATGGTGGGCGCCAACGGCACCATTGCCCATACCTCCGATATGTACTATGAGGTGACGCCTGCCGACGGCAAGATCACCGTGACCAACACCGGTAATGCGATCCTCTCCATCACCAAGCTGCGGGTGGCGTTCAGCGCAGATTCTCCCTACTACAACGAGGGCGAGGGGTACAAACCCATGCTCTTTGCAATGAACATGCGGGATGTGGTGGACTTCCTGTCCTATCTGGAGGAATATGTGGAGGTCACCGAGACCATCGTGCCCGTCCAGGACGGCAACGTGGTGGAGCTGGAGCCTGTGACGCCCGAGGAGCCTGTGATTCCCGAGGAGCCTGTGGAGCAGCCTGAGGTTCCCGAACAGCCTGCGGAGCCTGTGGATCCCGGCTTCACCGTGGATCCTGAGCAGCAGCCCACGGAGCAGCCCGAGCAGCAGCCCGGCGAGACCCAGGAGCCCACGGAACAGCCCGAGGAGCAGCCCGGCGAGACCCAGGAGCCCGAGGAACAGCCCGAGCAGCAGCCCGGCGAGACCCAGGAGCCCACCGAGCAGCCCGAGCAGCAGCCCGGCGAGACCGAGCAGCAGCCCGAGACCGGCGTGGTAGCCACCAAGCCCGGCAACGTGGTGGAGCTTCCGCCCCAGACCGTGGAGGAAGCGCCCGAGCAGGAGAGTGAGCAGACCCCGGCCCAGCCCCAGAAGACCTACGGCGAGATCTGGGCCGAGCAGAAAAAGCAGATGGAACTGCAGGAAAAGGAGGGGTGAGCGCGTATGAAAGCCAAATATGTCAAACCGGATCTGTTGGTGGAGTCCTTCACCCTGATGCAGAACATCGCCAATACCTGCGCAGGCGCTGCCGGCAGCACCCTGGGACATCCCACGTTTGGGGATGGGGACAACTGCGGCTGGAGCCTGGGCGGTGCGGCCATACTGTGGGTGAATGCCGGAGCCTGCGATGACCTGGTTGACCCGAATACCGAGGTCAACGGCATCTGCTACAACAATCCCAATGGCGGACTGAGCATCTTCGGATCCTGACAACCAAAAACCTGCCGCCTGTGCGGCAGCCGGAACGGGCAGCCGTGGCGACATGGCTGCCCGTTTCATGCAAGGAGGACTATGCGTTATTGGATGACCCTGGCGGGCAGGACCGCCCTGGTGGAGACCTTCGCGCCCCTGCGGCCCACGGCGGAGTCGGTTCCCTTCCTGCGCCTTCTGCCGGAGGGGGAGGCCCCGGCGGCGGACCTGACGGTGCGCCTGCGGCCGGTACGGACGCTGGAACCCCTGCCCCCCGGCGGGCACTGGGAGGCGGATCAATACTTTCTCTCCGGTCCGGCGGGCATGCGCATCTACACCTGCGCCCTGCGGGGCCGTCCGCCCTACGCGGTGACCGAGTGGCACCGGGGGGAGCGGACGGTGGAGTGCCGGTGCCTGGAGGACCGGGCGGGGGAGTACGGCTTCATGCGCAGCGTGTGGACCCTGACCGGCGTGGAGACGCTGCTGCTCACCGGCGGGGGACTGCTGCTCCACGCGGCCCTGATCCGCACGGCGGCGGGGGCCGTGGCCTTCACCGCCCCGCCGGGGACGGGCAAGTCCACCCAGGCAGAGCTGTGGCGCCGCCACCGGGGGGCGGACATTCTCAACGGGGACCGGGCGGGGCTGATGCCCCGGGAGGACAGCTGGGCGGCCTGGGGACTGCCCTGCGCCGGCAGCAGCGGCATCTACCGCAACGAGGGGGCGCCCCTGGCCGCCGTGGCGGTGGTGCGCCGCTCGCCGGACAACCGGGTGACCCCCCTGGGCCCGGCCCGGGCCTTCGCCGCGCTGCTGCCGGAGATCTGCGTCCACCGCTGGGACCGGGACTTTACGGAGGAGGCGGTCACGGCCCTGGAGGCCCTGGTGACCCGGGTGCCCGTGTACACGCTGGAATGCCGGCCCGACCGGGGCGCCGTGGAGGCGCTGGCGGCGGCGCTGGAGAAAGGGAGGAAGCAACCATGGTAAAACGACTGCCGGCGGAGGGACCCCTGACGGAGTACCTCCACCGCAAGGCCGCCCGGCTGGGCGTGCCCATCTCCGGCACCTTCGAGCTCACGCCGGTGTGCAACCTGCACTGCCGGATGTGCTACGTGCGGATGACCAAGGCCCAGCAGGAGGCGGTCCGCCCCCTGCGGACGGCGGAGGAGTGGCTGGAGCTGGGCCGGCAGGCCCGGGACGCGGGGCTATTGTACCTGCTGCTCACCGGCGGCGAGCCCTTCTCCCGGCCGGACTTCCGCCGCATCCTGGCGGGACTCCACGCCATGGGGCTGCTGATTTCCATCAACTCCAACGGCACCCTCATCGACGAGGAGACGGTGGCATGGCTGAAGGAGACGCCGCCGGTGCGGGTGAATCTGACCCTCTACGGCGCCTCCAACGAGACGTACGGCCGCCTGTGCGGCGACACCGCCGGCTTCGACCGGGCGGTACGGGCGGTGCATCTGCTGCGGCAGGCGGACATCCCCGTCAAGCTCAACTGCTCCGTGACTCCCCACAACAGCGGCGATCTGGAGGCCGTGTTTGACTTTGCCCGGCGGGAGGGGCTGGTGGTCCAGGCCAGCAGCTACATGTTCCCGCCGGTGCGCCGGGACCCCAGTCAGGTGGGCCGCAACGACCGCTTTGACCCCGAGGAGGCGGCCTACCAGGCCGCCCGCATCGAGGCTTTTGGGGACCGGGAGGGCTTCTTGCGGCGGACGGAGTCCGCCCCGACCCTGCCGCCCATGGACGCATGCCCCGTGCCGGACGGGCCCGGGGAGGGCATCCGGTGCCGGGCGGGCAAGTGCAGCTTCTGGGTCACCTGGGAGGGCCGGATGCTCCCCTGCGGCATGCTCCCCGGCGGGACGGACGTGTTTGCAAGCGGCTTTGGCTCCGCCTGGGAGGAGGTGCGGCGCTCCGCCGCCGCCATCCGCCTGAGCGCCGCCTGCGGCGCCTGTGCCCTGCGGGACCAGTGCCGGGCCTGCGCGGCCATGGCCCTGACGGAGACCGGCGCCTACGATCGGGTGCCGGAGTACCGCTGCCGCATGACCAGGGCGTACCCCGATGCCGCCCGGCGGCTGTGCCGGGAGCTGAGAGAAGAACAGGAATAACCGGGAAAGCGGCCGCTTATGCGGCCGCTTTTTTTCAGCTTCCCCGGCGGAAGGCGGTGGGGCTCAGGCCCGTCTTTTCCGTAAAGGAGACGATGAAGTTCACCTCGCTATGGTAGCCGGTGCGGGCGGCGATGTCCCGCAGGGGCAATTCGGTGGACAAGAGCAGCTGCTTGGCCGCGTCGATGCGCCGCAGCACCAGGTACTCGTGGGGGCTCAGACCCGTGGCCGCCCGGAAGCGCCGGGAGAAGTGGGAGGCGCTCAGCCCCACCGCTGCGGCCAGCTCCGGTACCGACACCGGCTGGGCCAGGTGGGCCTGCACGTAGGCCATGGCGGCGGTTACCGGGTCGTCCCGGCAGGCGGGGGACGGGAACAGCAGGGCGCACAAGATCCGGTAGAGCCGCTCCGAGCGGTCCGCTTCGGACCCGTTCCCGGCGGCCACGGAGTCCACCACCGCCTCCAGCTCCCGCACCACCGGGCTCTGGGGCGGCAGGTCCAGGGCCTGGCGGCCGTCCCGGAGGGAGAGAATCTCCTGGTAGAAGGGCCGGGCCAGGGGGCCGTCGAAGTGGAGCCACACGGAGGCGGCGCTCCCCTCGGCGTCGAAGGCGTGGGGGGCCCGGCAGTCCACCAGGGCCAGCTGCCCGGCCCGGAGGGTGAAGGGGCCGCCGGGCACGGAAAAGCGCATGCGGCCCTGGGTCAGATAGAGCATAAAGAAGTTCCGGTGGCTCTCCAGCCGGGCCACGGAGCAGTCGTCCCGGAAGGAAAAGCGGCCGTCGTATTGGTACCGGCCGCATCGGGTCACGTAGAAGAACAGCCGCCGGGCCAGGGCGGAGGGGGTGGCGAAGTAGCGCTGGGACCCGGGCAGCACCCCGGGCTCGTGGTGTACGTCCATAAAAAACGCCTCCTTTGCCTCCATGATAGCACAAAATATAAACGGTGTGCACGGTTTTTGTATTGCCCCGCCGCCGGAGGGGGTCTATCATGGAGGAAGCAAACAAAAATCGGAGGAATCTTCATGATCCGGGACAAACACTTTTACCGCGTCTTCTTCGCCCTGACGCTGTCCCTGGCGCTGCAGAACCTGCTGACCTTCGGCGTCAATTTGCTGGACACGGTCATGCTGGGGCGGTACAGCCAGGCGGCCATGGGCGGCGTGAGCCTTTGCAACCAGTTCCAGTACCTTTTGCAGATGCTGGTCTCCGGCGCCGGGGAGGGGGCCGTGGTGCTGGGGGCCCAGTACTGGGGCCGGGGGGACCTGAGACCCATCCCCCACATCATCGGCGCGGCGCTGCGGTTCGGCGGGGCCATGGCGGCGGTGCTGTTCGTGCTGGCGCTGGCCATGCCCCGCACGCTGCTGGGGCTTCTCTCCACCGACGAGGCGGTGGTGGACCAGGGGGTGGCGTACATGCAGATCATCTGCTTTACCTACCTGATCTTCACCCTGACCAACATCCTGGTGGCGTCGTTGCGGTCCGTGGGCATCGTGAAGATCGGCTATGTGATCTCCGCCTCCACATTGTGCATCAACTTCGTGCTCAACTACTGCCTCATCTACGGCCGCTTCGGCTTTCCGGAGCTGGGGGTGCGGGGGGCGGCCATCGCCACGCTGGTGTCCCGGTGCGTGGAGCTTTTGATCGTGGCGCTGTATCTGCGCTTCGGGGAGCGGCGGCTGCACCTGCGCCTGGGGCAGCTCCTCCACATGGACAAGAGCTACCTGCGTGACTATGGCCGCGTGTCGCTGCCGGTGCTGGTGAACCAGGCCCTCTGGGGCGTTGCCCAGATGGTGCAGACGGGCATCCTGGGCCACCTGGGCGGCGACGTCACCGCCGCCAACGCCATCGCCGTGCAGGTCTACCAGGTGCTCTCCGTGGTGTGCTACGGCGCCGCCTCCGCCTCTGCCATATTGGTGGGCAAGACCATCGGCGGCGGGGACCGGGGGCGCCTTAAAAGCCTGGTGACCACCCTGGAGCGGGTGTTCGTGGGCCTGGGAATCCTGGCCGGGGCGGCCATCTGGGCGGCGCGGGGGCCGGTGCTGGCCCTGTTCGGCACGTCGCTGACCCCGGCGGCGCGGTCCCTGGCCCGGTCTTTTATGGCGGTGCTGGCCGTGACCACCGTGGGCACCGCCTACCAGATGGCCTGCGACAACGGCATCATCCGGGGCGGCGGCGACACCACCTTCAGCGCCAGGATGAACCTGGTGAGCATGTGGCTCATTCTGGTGCCCCTGGCCGCCGCGGCCGCCTTCTGGTGGGGGGCGCCGCCCACGGCGGTGTTCTTCCTGCTCAAGTGGGACCAGCTCTACAAGATCGTTCCCGTCTCCCTCCGGCTCCACAGCTGGAAGTGGGTGCGCACTGTCACCCGCCCCGCCGGGAAACCCTCGTAACCGCGCCAGAAGCGCCGGCCATTGGCCGGCGCTTTTTTTTGCCCCGGCGTGCACGGTCCCATGCACGTTGGCCCCGCCGGGGCGCGGGGGACGGAGGCGCCGGCGGCTTCCGCCACGTCCTGCACGCCGGAGAGGGGAGGCGCATAGTATGACGGAGAGCATCCTGGTGGCGCTGGTCTCCGGCGGACTGACGCTGCTGGGGGTGATCGTCTCCAACAACCGCCGCCAGGCGGTGTCGGACGCCAAGCTGACGGAGCTGACCCGGGAGGTCCGGGAGCACAACCACTTTGCCCGGCGGGTGCCCGTGGTGGAAGAGCAGATCAAGGTCATCAACCACCGCCTGGCAGACCTGGAGGAGTACCACAAATGAGGATTCGGGCCCCGGGCCCGGAGAAAGGAGCATGGCATGGAAGAGAAGAAAAAGGAAGGACGTACCGGCTGGACCGAGGCGGAGATGGCGGAGGGGTTCATCGAGCAGCCCCAGCCCGCAGCGGGCCGCAGCGTGCCCGACCTGAGCCACCGGGAGGACCTGGCGGGCAGGACCGTCCGCCGCTGCGGCTACGACTTCACCTACGACGCTTTGGGCTACTGCGTCAGCGCCGTGAAGGTGCAGGTGGGCTGAGATGGAGCTGGTACAGCGGCGGCTTGCCAATCTGCTGGCGGTCAAGTCCATTGTGACGGTGATTTTGACGGCGGTGTTCGCGGCGCTGTCCTGGGCGGGCCGCATCAGCGCCGAGCAGTTCATGACGGTGTTCACCGTGGTGGTGGCCTTCTACTTCGGCACCCAGGCGGAAAAGCGGCAGGCCGCCGCCGATATCTGAGCACGTCCATGAAGGAGGGAGATCTGTGAGCGAAACGAAAACCGTGGTGCTGGACGCGGGCCACGACGCGGGGAACCTTGCCAACCGCAGCCCCGACGGCACCTACTATGAACACGAGTTCTGCCTGGACATGGCAAAGCGCATGGCCGTCCACCTGCGCCGGTGCGGCGCTGCGGTGACCGAGACCCGGCCCGACGGCGGGGCCGTGTCCCTGGCGGCACGGTGCGCCGCGGCCAACGCCATCGCGGGCCTCGATTTGTTCGTGTCCCTCCACTCCAACGCGGCGGGGTCGGCAGGCTGGTCCGACGCCCGGGGGTGGAGCGCCTACCTCTACGGCGAGGGCGGCGCGCGGGAGCAGGCGGCAAAGGCCATCCTGACCCGGGTGCGGGAGACGGGGACGGCGGTGCGCTCGAGCCCCATCGTCTACGACCCGGCGCTGTACGTCTTGAAGCACACGGCGGCCCCGGCGGTGCTCATCGAGCACGCCTTCCACACCAACCGCAATGATGTGGAAAACCTCAAGTCCCAGGACTGGCGGGCCGCCCTGGCCCGGGCCCAGGCCAGGGGCATCGCGGAGTTCCTGGGCCTTGCCTGGGTGGACGAAGCTGCCCCGGCGCCCCCGGAGGACCGGGAGCTGACGGCGGCGGTGGACGCCCTGGCCGCCGCCGGGGTCATCGACAGCCCCGACCGCTGGAAGGCGTTGGAGTACACGGACAAAAGCGTCCGGGCGCTGCTCATCAAAATGGCGGCGAAGCTGGGATAAAAAAAGAAGCGGACACCGTTTGGTGTCCGCTTTTTTGCGATGGTTTTCCACAGTCTCCTGTGGAAAATCTCACCGGCCCCGGGCGGCCTTGGCCAGCAGGGCCCGGCCCTCGTCGGAGCGTAGGTAGTCCGCCACGGCATCCCGCACCAGGGCCTGGAAGGACTCGCTCTTTAAGAGGGCGCTGAACATGGCCCCCTCGGCCTTGCCGCCGGAGGACTGGACCACCGCCGGGCCCTTGGGGGCGGCGGGACGGGGCGCGGGGACGGGCTCTTCCTCGGCGTAGGCCCGCTCCAGCCAGGTGCCCGCGCCCTCGGCCCGCTCGTCGGTCTCGCCCCGCAGGTAGCCGGTAGTCACGCCGAAGTAGGCGGCCAGCTGGATCTGCTGGGACTGGGTGGGCGTCTGGCGGCCCGTCTCAAACTTTTCCACCGCGGTCCGGGGAAAGCCCAGGGCGGCGGACAGGGCGGGGCGGGAGAGGCCCCGCTCCGTGCGAAGGGATTCGATGCGTTGTGCCATGGTGACCATATGGGATTGCCTCCTGTTGATGCAGATGCATGATGGTTCCAGTATACCGCCATCGGCCCCGCCGCGCAAGAGGCGGAGGGGATGGACTTTGGCGGCGGGCCGTGGTACAATGGACCGGAAAAAACAGGAAGCGGGGGAAGCCATGAGGGGACGGAGGAGACGGTGGACACTGCCGGTACTGGCGGCGCTGGCCCTGGCCCTGGCGGGCTGGACGGCGTGGGGATTGTGGCGCTCGGCCCATGACCCGGTGGCGCGGACGTGGCAGATCGCGCTCCCGGGGCTGACGGAGCCGGTGCGGGCGGCGGTGCTCTCCGACCTCCACGAGAGCCTGTCGGCATCGGACCGCCGGGCCCTGGCGGAGCTGACGGCCCGGGCGGACCCGGACGTCATCTTGCTGGCGGGGGACATGCTCAACGCCGACAGCCCCGACGCCTCCGGCGCCGTGTCCGCGGTGGCGTCCCTGAGGCCCATCGCCCCGGTGTACTACGCCCCCGGCAACCAGGAGCTGGACTACGCGGCGGCGGGCACCTCGCCCCTCTGGGACGAGCTGACGGCGGCGGGGGCCGTGGTGCTGGAGCAAAGCTATGTGGACCTGGACCTGGGGGGCGGGCTCCGGCTGGGCGGGCTCTATGACTACGCCTTCGCCTCCGACGATTTCAACACCTGCGACCCCGACCATATGGACCCGGCGGTCTATGGCTTTCTGGAGGACTTTCAGGCAACGGAGCGGTGCAAGGTGCTCCTCTGCCACCGGCCGGACAGCTTCGTCTTCGGCGATGCCGCCGACACCTGGGACGTGGATCTGGTGGTCAGCGGCCACCTCCACGGGGGCCAGGTGGTGCTGCCGGTGCTGGGCGGGGTCTACGGCGGGGACCAGGGGTGGTTCCCCGCCTACGTCCACGGGGTGTACGAAAAGGGGAAGATCCATCTGGCGATCACGGCGGGCCTGGGGACCCAGGGCGGCCGGGTGCCCCGGTTCCGGAATCCCCCGGAGCTGATGGTGCTGGACCTGGTGCCCGAAACCTAACGAGCAGGAGAGGAGGGAACGGCGTGGAGCGATACGAACAGCAGCTGCTGGAGGGCCTGGGGGCCTTCTTGCGCCGGGAGCCGGCCCGGCCGCTCCTGAAGGACACGGCGGACTGGGAGAAGCTGTGGCGTCTTGCGGACCAGCAGAAGGTGCTGGCCATGGCGGCGGACGCCCTGGTGCCGGTGCTTGGCCGGGGAGACATGGCGTCGGCGGTGCTGCGCCGGGCGGCGGAGGACATGGCCGGTCAGATCCGCCGGGACGGGGCCTTTGCCGCCGCCTGGAAGACCCTGGAGGGGGCCGGGTGCCGTCCTCTGGTGGTCAAGGGGGCCGTGTGCCGGGAACTGTACCCCAAGCCGGATTTGCGTATCTCCGCCGACGAGGACCTGCTGCTGCCTCCGCCGGAGCTGCCCGCCGCGGCGGATGCCCTGGCCCGGGCGGGCTGGGCCGTCTCCGGCGGCGGGCAGGTGACCTCCTGCCGGGACGGGCGCACGGGGGCGTATCTGGAGCTCCACAGCGCCCTCTTTCCCCCTGACTCGGAGGCCTACGGGTGGATGAACGGCCTTTTCGACGGGGCCTTTGACCGGGCGGTGGAGACAATGGCGGCGGGGGTGGAGTGCCGGACGCTGTGCCCGGCGGACCACCTGCGCTATCTCATCCTCCACGCCTGCAAGCACTTCCTCCACTCCGGCGTGGGCATCCGCCAGGCCTGCGACGTGTCCCTTGCGGCCCGGGCCTGGGGCGGCGGTCTGGACTGGGGGGCGCTGACGGCGTCTTTGGCGGCGGCCCGGGCGGAGCGGTTCGCCGCGGGACTGATGGAAGTGGGGCGGCGGCACCTGGGGGTGGACTACCCGGCCCCGGTGACGGCGTGGCTGGAGGAGCTGAGGGTGGACTGCGGACCGCTGCTGGAGGACCTGCTGGCGGCGGGGATCTACGGCAGCAGCTCCGCCCAGCGGCTCCACAGCAGCCGCATCACCCTTGCCGCCGTCTCCGACGGCAGCGGCGCCCACACCGCCCGGCAGGTGCTGCGGACGGTGTTCCCGCCGCCCGATGCCCTGGCGGGGCGCTACCCCTACCTTGCCCGGCGGCCCTGGCTGGTGCCGGTGGCCTGGGCCCAGCGTCTTGCGTCCTACCGGGATCGCAGCGGCCCCGCCGACGCCCGGGAGAGCCTGGCCATCGGCCGGGAGCGGGTGGGGCTTTTGCGCCGGTACGGCATCATTGACTAGGAGGGAAGAACCATGCGGATTTTGGTATGCGGCGGCGCGGGCTACATCGGCAGCCACACCTGCGTGACGCTGTTGGAGCAGGGCTACGACATCGCCGTGGTGGACGACCTGTCCAACTCCAGCGCCGAGGCGCTGGTGCGGGTGGCGCGCCTGACGGGGCGGGAGGTGCCCTTTCTCCGGGCGGACCTTTGCCAAAGGGAGACGGCGGAGGAGGCCTTCCGCCGCTGGCCGGACATCGGCGCGGTCATCCACTTCGCCGGGTTCAAGGCGGTGGGGGAGAGCGTGCAAAAGCCCCTGAAGTACTATGAGAACAACCTGGTGAGCACGCTGAACCTGCTGGACGCCATGGCGGCGGCGGGGGTAAGGAACCTGGTGTTCTCCTCGTCGGCCACCGTGTACGGCGCCCCGGCCACGGTGCCCGTGGCGGAGGAGGCGCCGCTCTCTGCCACCAACCCCTACGGGGCCACCAAGCTCATGATCGAGCGGATCTTGACGGACCTTTGCCGGGCGGAGCCGGAGTGGAACGTGGCGCTTTTACGGTACTTCAACCCCATCGGCGCCCACCCCTCGGGCCTTCTGGGGGAGGACCCCCGGGGGATTCCCAATAACCTCGTGCCCTACATCGCCAAGGTGGCCCTGGGGGAGCTGCCGGTGCTCCACGTGTTCGGCGGGGACTATCCCACCCCCGACGGCACCGGCGTGCGGGACTACATCCACGTCATGGACCTGGCGGAGGGCCACGCGGCGGCGCTCAGGCGGCTGGAGAACGGCTGCGGGCTGCTGGTGTGCAACCTGGGCACCGGCCGGGGCTACAGCGTGCTGGAGGTAGTCCGGGCCTACGAGAAGGCCAGCGGCCGCCCCATCCCCTACGTGGTGGAGGACCGCCGCCCCGGGGACGCGGCCGCCTGCTGGGCAGACCCCACCCGGGCCCGGCAGGAGCTGGGCTGGAGCGCCCGCCGGGGCCTGGACGAGATGTGCGCATCCTCGTGGAACTGGCAGCGGAAAAACCCCGACGGCTACCGGACATAAAAAAGCGGAGCGGAAATTTTCCGCTCCGCTTTTTTTGCTGTTTCAAAGGGGCAGCGCCGTCACCGCCAGGGTGATGAAGAGGGGAATGGTCACGATCATGAGCACCATGCCCTGGACCACCGCCCGGGAGGCGAAGGCCGGGGCGCAGTCGTACTGCTGGGCGAACACCACGCTTAAAGACGCGCTGGGCAGGCAGCACATGACGGCGCACACCAGGGCCACCAGATGGGGCACGCCGGGGATCAGGCACAAAATGCCCAGCACCGCCAGGGGAAAGACCGCCAGCCGCAGCACGTTGACGGCGTAGGACCAGGGGTCCTTCAAAATCTCCACCGGCCGGATGGGCACCAGGGAGCAGCCGATGAGCAGCATGGAGATGGGCACCACCATGGACCCCAGGGTGGAGAGGGTGTCCTGGATAAAGACCGGGAAGCGGAAGGGGGACACGTAGAGCACCACCGCCGCCAATGAGGCGATGGTCACCGGCATGGACAAAATGGACTTGATGCGGATCTGGCGCTGCATGGACACCATGGAGATGCCGATGGTGAAGAAGAACACCAGCCAGACCATGTTGAACACCACCGCGTACAAAAGCCCCTCCTGGCCCAGCAGCTCCGAGATGAGGGGGAAGCCCAAAAAGGCGGTGTTGGCGAAGACGGCCATGAGGGTGAACATGGCCCGCTCCCTGCGCTCCAGGGGCAGCGCCCGCCCCACGAGGGCCGTCAGCGCCAGGGCGGCAATGTAGTACACCAGCGCCACGGCCACGGTGATGAGAAGATTTTTGGACAGGGCGGCGGAAAAGGGGTTGGAGGCGGTGGTCAGCACGTTGGCCGGCAGGGCCACCTGCATCATGAAGGCGGTCAGATCCTTCTGGAACCGTTCCGTCAGAAGGCCCCGGCGGGTGAGCACGTATCCCAGCGCCACCAGCAGCGCCACTTTTCCCATGAGGTTGAGCAAGATTTCCAGCATAGACAAAACTCCCGCGTTTGATTTCCGCCCCACAGAGGCGGCTTTTTTCCAGTTTAACGGGTTTGACCGGCGCCGTCAACGGCTGCGGGGCAACAAAGGCAAAATTTGCCGCAGACGTGGGACAATTGTCCGCCCGGGCCGCATTTTGCCGGAAAGAGCCCGTGAAAAATCCGGGAAAAGGAAGAAATGCGCCGGGCATATTTGACTTTCCATTTGCTGGGGGATATAATAATTCCAACCATGCGTTTTTTGGTGTTATCTGGAAGGAGAGAGGGGGGCTTGCCGTGGCAAAATTCCGGGGTCAGATCGTGCTGGCCGTCGACGTGTGCATCATCTTCGCCTGCAACTTCGCCCTCTTTTTCCCGGCGCTTTTGCGGCAGGACATCCGACTTTTGAACCTGGTGGGCCACATCGGCCTTCTGACGGTGTGCGTGCTGGTGTTCCAGCTGCTGCTCAAGACCTACAACAGCCTCTGGCGCTACGCCGAGAGCCGGGAGTACTTCGTGCTGCTGGCGGGCATGAGCCTGGGCTTCATCCTCTACGCGGTGCTCAACCTGACGCTGGAGACCAGCCGCATCTGGATCACCCGGGCCCTGACGGGCACCGCCCTGGCCCTTTTGTGCATGCTGGCGGTGCGCTTCCTCTACCGGATCTACCGGCTCAAAGTAGCCGGCCGGGGGGCCGAGGGCCGCAGCTACGCGGCGATCCTGGGCGCCGGGAACCTGGGCGTGAGCCTGCTGGGGGAGCTGGTGAGCAATCCCCGGGGCCGCTACATCCCCTACTGCCTGGTGGACGACGCCCCGGACAAGATCGGCAAGCGCATCCACGGCGTGCCCGTCCGGGGGCCCATCGACCGCCTGGGGGAGCTTTTGCAGGACACCCCCGTCACGGAGCTGATCCTGGCCATCCCCAATCTGGACGCCGCCCGCCAGACGGAGATCCTGCGCCGGTGCGCCGAGACCAACTGCCGCCTCCACATCCTGGAGGACCCGGTGACCCAGCTGGGCCGGGAGGGCGCGTCGCTGACGGCCAGCATGCGGGAGGTGCAGATCGAGGACCTGCTGGGCCGCAAGCCTGTCCAGCTGGACAACGACCGCATCCGCAGCTTCCTTGCCGGCAAGACCGTGCTGGTCACCGGCGGCGGCGGGTCCATCGGCTCGGAGCTGTGCCGGCAGATCGCAGGCTACGGCCCCAGGCGCCTTGTGATCGTGGACATTGCGGAAAACACCACCTACGGCCTGCAAAACGACCTCCTCCACCTCTACGGCAAGAGCCTTCCGCTGTCGGTGGAGATCGCCTCCGTCCGGGACCGGAAGAAGATGGACCAGCTCTTTGACCGCTACCGGCCCCAGGTGGTGTTCCACGCGGCGGCCCACAAGCACGTGCCCCTCATGGAAAACTGCCCGGAGGAGGCGGTGAAGAACAACGTCTTCGGCACGTACAACACCGCCTTTGCCGCCCGGAAGTACGGGGCGGAGAAATTCGTCCTCATCTCCACGGACAAGGCGGTCAACCCCACCAACATCATGGGGGCCACCAAGTACCTGTGCGAGCAGGTGATCCAGGGCCTGCGGGGCGGGCGGACGGCCTTTGCCGCCGTGCGCTTCGGCAACGTGCTGGGGTCCGACGGGTCCGTGATCCCCCTCTTTAAAAAGCAGATCGCCTACGGCGGCCCCGTCACCATTACGGACAAGCGCATCATCCGCTACTTCATGACCATCCCCGAGGCGGTGCAGCTGGTGCTGGAGGCGGGCTCCTTCGCCCGCAGCGGCGAGGTGTACGTGCTGGATATGGGCGAGCCGGTCCACATTCTGGACCTGGCGGAAAAGCTCATCCGCCTCTCCGGCTTCACCCCCTACGTGGACATCGACATCCAGGAGGTGGGACTGCGGCCCGGGGAGAAGCTCTACGAGGAGCTGCTCACCGCCTCGGCGGGACTGCGCCGGACGGAGAACGAGAAGATCTTCGTGGAGGAAAAGCCCGACGTGGACGAGGGCGAGATGAAAAACTGGCTGGAGGAGCTGGCGGCCGCGGCGGAGCGGGGCGGACGGGAGGAGATCTTCCGGGTGCTGCGCACGCTGGTGCCCACGTTCCGCAGCCCCGAGGAAGTGAACCGGGAGGCCATCCGCGCCGTGCGGGAGGGCCAGGCCAACCAGCTGGAGGACCTGGCCGCCGTGGCCCGGGTGTGAACGAATAAGGAGAAGAGCATGAAAAAAGGCGGAAAGATCGCGCTGGGCGCCGTGGCGGTGTTGGCGGTGGCCGGCGTGGCCGTGGCGGCCTGGCAGTGGAACAACCTCAATGCCCTGCGCTACGGGCTGACCCTCTCCCAGGCGGACATCGATGAGAAGCTGGCGGAAAACGAGCAGACCCTCACCGGCGCCATGGAGGAATACCATGTGCGCAGCTACGAGTTTTCCGAGGAGGAGCTGCGCCAGTTGGACGAGGGGACCCTCTCCGTGGCGGACGCGGCCAAAAAGCTCATTGACGGCGACGTGCCCGCCGCCGAAGCCCCGGACGTGCAGACCGGCGCCCAGGCCCAGAGCGACCTGGACGCCCAGATCCAGGAGCAGATCGCCCAGATGTACGTGCTGCGCAGCACGTACATCGCCAAGCTGGAGTCCATCGCCCAGGCGGCCATCGACGAGTACACCCAGGGCGAGCACACCGACGAGAACAAGGCCGACGTGGTCTACAAGCGGGTGGAGGAGCTGACGGACCTGGAGGCGGACTGCGACGCCCAGGTGGCGGATGTGGTGGCCCGGCTGCGGGAGCTTTTGCAGCAGGCGGGCCGGGACGACTCCCTGGCCCGGCAGGTGGAGAAGACCTACCAGGAGGAAAAGAGCCTGAAGAAGGCCGCCTACCTGGAGCAGTTCCGCAACGGCTGAGATGACGGACCTGCACTGTCACATCCTCCCCGGTGTGGACGACGGCGCCGCCGGGATGGACGAGAGCCTGGCCATGGCGGCCCTGGCCCGGGAGAGCGGGGTGGAGGCCATGGCGGTGACCCCCCACTGCAACGTGCCGGGGGCCTATGAAAACTATGCCGGACCGGAGCTTTCCGAGCATCTGGAGGCTCTGCGCGCCGCCGTGGGAGCGGACGGTCCGGCGCTGTATGCGGGCATGGAGGTGTTCGCCACCGCCGACGTGCCCGACCTGCTGGACCGTGGGCGGCTGCTGACCTTGGGCGGCAGCCGCTATCTTTTGGTGGAATTCGCCTTTGACGAGTCCCCCGCCTTCGCCGAGGACATCCTCTCGGCCATCGCCGCCCGGGGCACGGTGCCGGTGGTGGCCCACCCGGAGCGCTACGACTTCATCCAGGGGGCGGAGGAGCGGCTGCTGGACTGGGCCGGCCGGGGCTGGGTGCTCCAGATCAACAAGGGCAGCCTTGCGGGCCGGTTCGGCCGCCGGGCCCGGCACACGGCCCGCTGGTGCCTGGACCGGGGGTGCGTCCACCTGATGGCCTCCGACGCCCACAGCCCCTACCGCCGCACCCCCCGTCTGGACGAGGCCTGGGAGCTGACCGCGGCGGCGGTGGGGCCGGACATCGCGGATTTTCTGCTGGAGGAGAACCCCCGGCGCATTCTGGCAGACCGGCCCGTGCGGCCGGTGCTGGAGGAATTTGAACGAGCTTGAGGAGCGACTATGAGACGACTGCGTATCATCACCCTGGTGTGTTTTGTGCTCTCGGCACTGCTGCTGGGGGCGTCCACGGCCTACCGGGCCTATACCGCCGACGAAACCATCCCCGTCATCGACTGCCCGGATACGCCCCTGGTGCTGTCCGTGGCGGACAGCGGCACCGACGCCCTGGTGCGGGACGTGACCGCCCGGGACGAAAAGGACGGCGACCTGACGGACTCTCTTCTGGTGGAGGGCATCGCCCGGGACGAGAGCGGGCAGCTCATCGTCACCTACGTGGTGGCCGACAGCGACCGCCACGTGGTCTCCCGGACCCGGCCCCTGGTGTACACAGACTATACGCCCCCCCGGTTTTCCCTGACGCAGGAGCTGCGCTACTCCATGGGCGCCAGCGTGCGCATCAAGGACCGCATGAGCGCCTGGGACGTGATCGACGGGGATTTGTCCGACCGGATCAAGGTCAACTCCAATGACCTCTCCCCCTACTACGAGGGCACCTACCCGGTGACCTTCGAGGTGACCAACAGCCTGGGCGATACCGCCAGCGTGACGCTGGACGTGGTCATCCGCAACTACGCCGCCGGGGAGCCCCGGATCACATTGACGAAGTACCTGGTCTACCGGACGGCGGATGAGCCCTTCGACCCCATGGCCTATGTCTCGGAGGTCAGCGGCGGCGGGGCCGTGTCGGCCCACCTGCCGGAGGGCGGCCTCCGGAAGGGGGTCAGCCGGGTGACCTACACCGCCGCCGGCACCGGCGGCGCCGTGGGTACCGCCACACTGTATGTCATCACGGAGTGAGGTGCGCAATGGAAGAACAAGAGATGTTTCACTGGGCGGAGCTCAACCCCGTGTGCCTGCTGCGGCGGCTGGGGCGGGACGTGCTGATGATCGCGGCGGCGGGGCTCATCGCCGTCATGCTGACCATGACGGCCATCCAGAGCCTGTACCGGCCGGAGTACACCGCCAGCGCCACCCTGGCCGTCAGCGTCAAAAGCGGCGGCTATTCGTCGGTGCTGTCCAACCTGACCCTCTCGTCGGAGATCGCCGACACGTTTACGGAGCTTTTTGAGAGCAACATGTTCAGCGGCATCGCCGCCAGCCAGCTGGGCCGGTCCTCCCTGCCCGGGGAGCTGACGGCCTCCGTGCTGCCGGAGACGAACCTGCTGGTGCTGACGGTGACGGCGGACGCCCCGGAGGACGCCTTCCGGACCCTGGAGCTGCTGCTGGACAACTACGACGCCGTGTCGGAGTACGTATTTCAAAACGTGATCCTCAAGGTGCTGGACAGCCCCTCCGTGCCCACGGCGCCGTCCAACCCGGTGAACCGGGGGCTGCTGCTGCGGCGGGCGTTTTTGATCGGCGCCGGGGCCATGGCGGCGGCGGTGCTGGCCATCGCCGTGCTCTCGGACACGGTGCAGACCTCCCAGGGCCTGCGGCGCAAGCTGGACGTGAAGCTCTTTGCCACCATCCACCACGAGGTGAAAAACAAGACCCTGCGCACCAAGCTGAAAAAGGCCAACCAGGGACTGCTCATCACCATGCCCGTGGCCAGCTTCTGCTTTACGGAGGAGGTCTACAAGCTTGCCTCCAAGGTGGACTTTGCCGCCCGGCACGGGGAGCGGAAGGTGATTTTGGTCACCAGCGTGGCGGAAAACGAGGGCAAGTCCACGGTGGCGGCCAACCTGGCCCTGGCGCTGACCCAGGGGGGACGGAAGGTGCTGCTCATGGACGCGGACCTGCACAAGGCCGCCCAGTACAAGCTCTTCCACTCCAAGCCCGCCGCGGAGCTGGCGGACATGCTCCAGGGGGAGGCGGCCTGCGCCCCGGAGTATCTGGAGCGGGAGCACCTCTACACCCTCTTTTCCACCCGCAGCAGCGACGCGGCGGCGGAGCTGATCGCCTCGCCGGCCATGGGGGAGCTTTTGGAGCGGGCCCGGCGGGAGATGGACTACATCGTCATCGACTCGCCGCCCATGGCCCTTTTCTCCGACGTGGAGGCCCTGGCGGACCAGGCGGACCTTTCGCTGCTGGTGGTGCGCCAGGACGTGTCCCCGGCCCGGCGGATCAACGACACGGTGGACCTTTTGAGCCAGTGCCGGGCAGAGCTTTTGGGGTGCGTGTTCAACGACGTGCGGGGCATGCCGTTTTCCACGGACCACTACGGCTACGGCTACGGGTACGGCTATGGGTACGGCGGCTACGGATACGGCAGCAAACACCGCGGCAAGGGCGCGGAGACGGCGGGAGGCAGCGATGGACGAGCATAAGCACAATACGGAGCCGGAGAAGATCGACATTTTCCGGCTGCTTCAGGAGTTCGGCCGGGCCATGGGGAAGCTGTGGTGGCTGCCGGCGGTGCTGGCGGTGGTGTGCGCCGCGGGCCTGGGATTGCGGGCCTGGCGCAGCTACACCCCCCTGTACGCCTCGGAGGTGACGTTCACCATCCAGATGGACAGCACCTCCCTCACCGACATCGGCGGCACCACCAGCTACTACGACAAGGCCACGGCGGAGCAGCTGACCAAGACCTTCCCCTACCTCATCCAGTCGGAGCTCATGCAGACCAAGCTCCGCCAGGCCATGGGGGTGGACTATCTCAACGGCAGCATCTCCGCCCAGACGGTGGACAACACCAACCTCTTTTCCCTGCGGGTCACCAGCCCGGACCCCCAGGACGCCTACGATATTTTGATGGCGGTCACCCAGGTTTACCCCCAGGTGGCCGACTACGTGATCGGCAACACGGTGATGAACCTTTTGACGCAGCCGGAGGTGGCCCAGGCCCCCTATAACGCCTTCCGCCCGGTGCGGACGGTGTGCAAGGGCGCGGCGGCGGGCTGCGTGCTGGGCCTCGGGATCGTGCTGCTCTACGCGCTGACCCGCCGGAGCATCCGGGACCCGGAGGACATCCGGCGGCGGCTGAACCTCAAGTGCCTTGCCACGCTGCCCAAGGTCACGTTCAAGCGCCGGGGCAAGGCCATCGACCAGCGGATCTCCATCCGCAACGGCCGGGTGAGCTCGGCGTTCCAGGAGAGCGTGCGCAGCATGCGGATGAAATTCCTGCGCCAGGCGGAAAAGGAGGGCGCCCGGGTGATTCTGGTCACCAGCACCCTCCCCGGGGAGGGAAAGACCACCGTGGCGGTGAACCTGGCCCTGACATTGAGCCAGAGCGGCGCAAAGGTGATATTGGCGGACATGGACCTGCGCAAGCCGTCGGTGAAGGCGGCGCTGGGGGTGGAGACGGCCTCCCGGGGCGTGTGGGAGGTGCTCTCCGAGGGCACGCCGGCGCTCCAGGCCCTGACGGCGGTGGAGGGCACCACGCTGCGTCTGCTGGCGGGGGACCGCCCCGCCCAGGACGCCCGGCAGTTCCTCACCTCCCGCCGTCTGGGGACGGTGGTGGACCAGCTGCGTCGGGAGGCGGACTACGTGATTCTGGACACGCCCCCCAGCGGCCTTCTGGCCGACAGCGCGGGGCTTACCCGGCTGGCGGACGGCACGCTGTACGTGCTGCGGGCGGGGGCGGTGGAGGTGTCCCACATTGTGGACAGCCTCCAGTTCCTCTCGGAGACGGGCACGCCCATCTTAGGGTGCGTCCTCAACGGCGTCCAGACCGGACAGGGGGGCTACGGCTACGGCTATGGCTACGGCTACGGCGGCTACCACGCCTACGGCTACGGCAAATACGCCCGCCGCAAGACCCGGCCGGAGGAGGAGTGAACCCAAAAGCCGCCCGCGCACCGGGCGGCTTTTTTTCTAAAACCCCGTGAGAGGAGGGAGCGCCGTGGAGCAGCGGCCCCGGCAGGTGGACGCCCGGACGTACCTGCCCGTATTGATGGAGCTTTTGGACCAGGGCCGTCAGGTGACGCTGACGGTCACCGGCGGCAGCATGACCCCGTTTCTCGTCCACGGCCGGGACGCCATCTGCTTTTCCCGGCCCCAGGGCCCCCTGCGCCGGGGGGACATGGCCTTTTTCCGCCGGGCGGACGGGTCGTACATCATGCACCGGATCTGCCGCGTCACGGCGGCGGGGTACTTCCTGGTGGGAGACGGCCAGCAGGCGGTGGAGGGCCCGGTGGCGCCGGAGCGGGTGTTCGCCGTGGTGACGAAGGTCCGCCGCCGGGGACGCTGGATCGGCCCGGAGGACTTCTGGTGGCGGTTTTTCGCCGGACCCTGGCTGTGGCTGCGGCCGGTGCGGCCGGCGCTGCGCCGGGGATGGAGCCTGGTGCGCCGGGTGAGAGGAGGGGAGCGCCGTGGATCGTAAAGTGCAGGAGCCCACGCTGCTGGGGTCCCGGGCCCTGGGGGCCCTGGCGCGCCGGTGGCGGGAGGGCACATTGGGAGAGCTGGCGGAGGACTGGCGGTGGATCTTCACCTTCACCCGCCGCTACCGCTGGGCCGTGGTGTGCTACGTGGTCATGGGCGTGGCGGGCTCGTCGCTGAGCATCGTCTCCGCCCTGGCGGGCAAGTACGCCATCGACGTGATCACCGGCTACCAGTTCTCCCGGCTGGGGACCCTGGCGGCGGTGATGGTGGGCTCGGCCCTGGCCAGCATCCTGCTGCGCAGCGTCATCTCCCGGGTGTCCGCCCGCATCAGCCTCTTTGTCAGCTGCGACATCCAGGCCAGCGTCTTCGACGCGGTGCTGGGGGCGGACTGGCTGTCCCTGAACGATTATACCAGCGGCGAGCTGGCCAGCCGGTTTTCCGCGGACGTGAACACCGTGGCCTCCAACGCCATCGGGTGGCTTCCGAACCTGGTCATCGGCGCCTACACCTTTGCCGCCACCTTTGCCGTCATCTTCCACTACGACCGCGTCATGGCCCTGCTGGCCCTGGCCAGCGCCCCGTTTTTGCTGCTCAGCTCCCGGCGCCTGATGGGCCGCATGCGCAGCTGCAACCAGCGCATGAAGGAGACGGGCAGCGCCCTGATGAGCTACGAGGTGGAGACTTTTTCCAATCTGGACACGGTCAAGAGCTTCGGCCTGGCGGACGCGTGCGGCCGCCGGCTGCGGGAAAAGCAGTCGGACTACCGCGCCGCCGGACTGGACTACAACCGCTTTTCCGTCCGCACGGAGGCGGCGCTGTCCCTGTTGGGCACGGCGGTGCAGATGGCGGGCTTTTGCTACTGCCTGTATCTTCTCTGGTCGGGCCGCATCGTCTACGGCACCATGACCCTCTTTTTGTCCCAGAGCGCCCGGCTCTCCACCACGTTCCGCTCCCTGGTGGGGGTGGTGCCCGCCTTTTTGACCTCCGCCGTCTCCGCCCGGCGCATCCGGGAGCTGACGGAGCTGGAGCGGGAGCCCCCCGCCTCCGGCGCCGCCCCCGGCCGTCCGGGCTTTACCGTGGCCATGGAGGGCGTCACGTTTTCCTACGGCGGGGCGGCGGTGATGACCGGGTCGGACTTCATCGCCCGGCCCGGGGAGATCGTGGGGCTGGTGGGGCCCTCCGGGGAGGGCAAGACCACGCTGCTGCGGCTCATCCTGGGCCTGGTGCGGCCGTCGGCGGGACGGGTGTACCTGCGCTCTGCCGACGGGGTGGAGACGGCGGCGGGGGCCGACACCCGGCCCCTGATCGCCTACGTGCCCCAGGGCAACACGGTGCTCTCTGGCACCGTGGCGGACAATCTGCGCCTGGTGCGGCCCGACGCCACGGAGGCGGACATGGAGCGGGCGCTGCGCCTTGCCTGCGCCTGGGACTTCGTCTCCCGGATGCCCGGCGGGCTCCACGCCTCCGTGGGGGAGCGGGGCCGGGGCCTCTCCGAGGGGCAGGCCCAGCGGCTGGCCATCGCCCGGGCCATATTGAAGGACGCCCCGGTGCTGCTGCTGGACGAGGCCACCTCCGCCCTGGACGTGGCCACGGAGCGGCAGGTGCTGCGGGCCATCGCGGCGGGCTGTCCGGACAAGACGCTCATCCTCACCACCCACCGGCCCAGCGCCCTGGGCCTTTGCCGCCGGGCCTACCGGGTGGTGGACGGCCGCGTCCGGGTCCTGACGCCGGAGGAATCCGCCGCCATGGCCGGGGATTTCTGATCCGGCGGCGCCGCCGGGGGATGGAAGGAAAAACCCAAAAATGAAAAAATTATCCAATTTCCACCGGTTTTGCAGTTGCCCCGCCGGAAAGTGTATGTTATAATAAATTCCAGTTTATGTGGCTGTGTTCCAACCAGCACGCGGCCCTGTTCCGCCCTGTCGGAGGCGGTGCGTCCGGGGCTGCAAAATGTGTAAATGGAGGTATCGGACATGCGAAAACACAGAGTTTTTGCGGGAATCCTGGCTGCCGTCATGCTCCTTTGCATGGCGCCGTCCGCGCTGGCCGCCGATGCGGCGCAGTACAACGGGCCGACTCCCGGACAGAAAAACCATAACGGCATCCTGCTGGACAAGACCGCAGAGAGCCTCAACGGCAACATGGAGACCACCATGACGCTGACCATCTCCGCCCCCTCGGACCAGAACCCGGTGGCGGTGGAGTTCGTGCTCGACGGCACCAGCAGCCTCTACAGCGCGGGGGATCTGACCCTGGTCAAGACCCTGGCCGAGCAGCTGCGCTCCACCTTCGTGAAAAACGAGAACGTCTACGTGGGCGTCACCGTCTTCGGCAACAAGGCCAAGACCGTCCTGCCCATGACCACCGTGCCGGAGGCCATCGATGAGGATCTGGCCGACAGCGTGGCCGATCTGCTCCAGACCACGGACAGCCTGCGGGGCTCCAACGTCCAGTCCGGCATCCGGGCCGGCCTTGCGGACCTGGAGGGTGCGGCGCTGCCTGCGGACACCGAGAAGTACATGGTGCTGGTCACCGACGGCGGCAGCTACTCCTGGCTGAACGGCACCGAGTCCGTCCGCAACACCTACACCGCCGACGGCCAGACCCACGACCTGATGAACTCCGACGCAGCCGACGGCGGCTACGACGCCTTCCCCTCCCTCAACGCCCTGCTGGGTGAGAACATCCCCAGCGCGCCCCAGAACGTGACCGTCTCCGGCAGCGAGCCTCTGGCGGAGGCCGTGCAGGCCGTCAAGGACGACGAGAACCGGTACACCAACTTCGAAACCGGCGTGTACTGGGCCGCCAAGGAGCTGGAGACCATTCCCGACGACGTGAACCTGTTCACCGTGGGCCGGGACTACTACGCCGATGACGAAGACCTCTCCGCCCTGACGGAGCTGGCCGGCGAGTTTGTGGACATGGCCGTGGCCATGGACAGCACCGGCATCTCCGCCGGACTGAGCGCCGACAACCTCTCCGATGCCTTTGCCAAGATCGCCGGTGAGATGAACGTGGCCGTGTCCGCCGGCAGCACCGTGGTGGACTACATGGGCAAGACCCAGACTGACCGGGGCGAGACCGAGATCTACGACTTCGACCTGGAGAAGGATGCGACCATCACGCTGCGGGTGGGCAGCCAGACCTACACGGGTACCCTGGGCACCGGCAATACCATCACCTTTGCCGACGGCTCCCGCCTGGTGTACACCGACGGCGCCGACGAGCACTTCACCTTGACCCTGGGCACCGACATGGTCCGGGGCGGCAAGGTGAGCATCACCTACGTCCAGCAGCTGGTCAGATACGACGGCACCACCGGCCACCACGACGTGCTGACCAACGTGCAGGCCTACCTGCAGCCCGCCGGCTCCGGCGAGGGATTGCTGTTCCCCGAGCCCAGCCTGAGCTACCGCAGAAGCAGCGGCGGCGGTGGCGGCGGCGACGGCGGTGAGACCATCATCCCCGATGACGATGTGCCTCTGGCCGACCTGAACGACACCGACCACTACGCCTACATCATCGGCCGCAAGGACGGCCTGGTGCACCCCGAGGCCCAGATCACCCGCGGTGAGGTGGCCACCATCTTCTTCCGCATGCTCACTGACGAGTCCCGCAACGAGCTGTGGAGCCAGAGCAACCCCTACACCGACGTCCAGCCGGACACCTGGTGCAACGCGGCCGTGTCCACCATGACCCGGGCCGGCGTCATCGAGGGCTTCTCCGACGGCACGTTCCGTCCCTCCGCCCCCATCACCCGCGCCCAGTTCGCCACCATCGCGGTGCGCTTCTTCGACGTGACCTACTCCGGTGACGACAAGTTCTCCGACATTGCCGACCACTGGGCCAGGGACTACATCAACAAGGCCGCCGAGGCCGCCCTCATCAACGGCTTCTCCGACGGTACGTTCCGTCCCAACCAGAACATCACCCGCGCCCAGGCCATGGCCATCTTCAACCGGGTGCTGGGCCGTGCCCCCGACGCCGACCACATGCTCCCCGGCATGATTACCTGGCCGGACAACATGAACAAGAGCGCCTGGTACTATGCCGACATGCAGGAGGCCACCAACTCCCACGAGTATGAGGTGATGACCGCCGCCGACGGCAGCACCTACGAGGTCTGGACGAAGATCCTGCCCGTGCGTGACTGGGCCGCCTTCGAAAACGAGTGGGCCACGGTCAACTCCGCTTCCAACCCCGGCGAAGTGATTTCCGTTCCCGTGATCTGAGACGGATCGCATCCACGCAGTTCCGACGGGCCGCCGCACGAGAGTGCGGCGGCCCGCCTTGCGTTCCGGGGGAAAAGCGCCCGGGAGATTTGGGAAATTTTGCTGTTTTCCCCGGCGGAAGTTCTTGAATTTTCCAGTCCGCTGTGCTATCATATACACGATTATAAGCAAACGGCAGAGACTGCATGGCGGCTGCGGCCCCATGTGTCCGGAAGGGATGGAAAACGCGTGCGCGCAACGAGCGAAATGGTTCTGCGGGAGATCGCGGGGGAGTACCTGCTGATCCCCACCGGGGAGACCGCCCTGAAGATCCACGGGATGGTCACCCTCAGCGAAAGCGGGCTGCTGCTTTGGAAGAAGCTCCAGTCCGAGTGTACGGAGGATTCCCTGGTGGAGGCGCTCCTGGCGGAATATGAGGTGGACCCGGCCACGGCCCGGGCGGACGTGTGTGCCTTCCTCGAAAAGATGGACGAGGCGGGGCTCCTGGTCTGAGACGGCGGGACGGCCGTCCCGGCAGCGGGCGTAAGGATCGTAAAGCGGCAGCCGTCCGGCGGGACGGCTGAGCGGAATATGGCGCCGGGCGGCTGCGGGCCCGGGCGGAAACGAGAGGAGAAAACTATGAAGACGTATGTGAAGCCGGAGCTCTTTTTCGAGAGCTTTGAATTAGCACAGCATATTGCGGGGTGCTCGCTGACAATGAATGGTGATTTCGCGACTCCGGAAAACTGCTCTGCCAGCGGCACCATCTACGGCGTCACCCTGCCGGAAGGCGAGAGCTGGTTCCTCAATAACGGCGTGTGCACCGCCGAGGTGGAGGCCTACTGCTACACCAACGGCACCATGAGCGTGGCCACCATCAACTCGTAAGGTGCATACCCTGTCGTTCACGCTGGCGGACGTGACGGTGACGCTGGAGACACCGCTGCCGGTCGTCTGTACGGACAACTTCCGTCCCTTTCTGGGCAGAGGGGGGAGCCGGACGGTCCGGGCGGTGTTCCGGGAGGTGCCGGTCCTGCCGGAGGCGGCCGGGCGGACGGAGTACGAGACGGTGACCTTTTCCGTCCTGCGGACGGCGGAGGGCTTCCTCCGGCGCTACCGGGACCAGGACGGGCGGGTCTACGCGGTGGGCCGCACCACGCCGGAGGGCGCGGAGGTGGCCTATCTGCCCTGGAGCCGGCTCTACTTCTCCGAGACCCACAACTGCGTCTCCCACATTGCCCTGGAAGAGCAGCTCCTCCTGCGGGGGCGGCTGATCCTCCACGCGGCCTTCGTGGAGGCGGGGGAGACGGGCCTTTTGTTCTCCGGTCCCTCGGGGGTGGGCAAGTCCACCCAGGCGTCCCTCTGGGAGCGCCGGGGCGCCCGGATTCTCAACGGGGACCGGACGGTGGTGAGCCCGGACGGGGCCGACTGGACGGCCTGGGGCTCTCCCTACGCGGGCTCGTCCCGGTGCTTTTGCAATGAACGGCGGCGCTTGGGGGCCATCGCGGTGCTGTCCCAGGCGCCGGTGTGTTCGGTTCGGAGACTGACGGCGGCCCAGGCGTTCCGCCGTCTCTACCCCCATCTGACGGTCAACAGCTGGAGCGGCGGGTGCGTGGAGCAGGCCAGCGGCCTCTTGGCGGCCCTGGCGGCCCGGGTGCCGGTGTATCACCTGGCGTGCACGCCGGACGAGCAGGCGGTGGAGACCCTGGCAAAGGTCCTGAAGGAGGACAATGTGTGTGGATTTGAAGGAAGTTCGCTATGAGGCGCCGCTGACGCAGTACCTCTTCCATAAGGCAAGCCAAAGCCGGATTCCCCTCAGCGGGACGTTCGAGCTCTCGCCGGTGTGCAACCTTGCCTGCCGCATGTGCTACGTGCGGATGACGCCGCAGCAGGTGGCGGCCCACGGCCGTCCGGCCCTGCCGCTGGCGCGGTGGCTGGAGCTGGCGGAGCAGGCCCGCTCGGCGGGACTTTTATATTTGCTGCTCACCGGCGGGGAGCCGTTTTTGTGGCCGGACTTCTGGCCGCTCTACGAGCGATTGACGGCCATGGGCTTCGTGCTCACCGTCAACACCAACGGCACCCTCATCGACGAGGCGGCCATTGCCCGGCTGCGGGCGCGGCCCCCCACGCGGCTGAACATCACCCTCTACGGCGCCTCCAATGAGACCTACCGGTCCCTGTGCCGGGCGGACGGCATGTTCACCCGGGTAGACCGGGCCATCCGCGGCCTGCGGGAGGCGGGGGTGCTGGTCAAGCTCAACTGCTCCCTGACACCCCACAACGCCGGGGATCTGGAGGCTATGATCCGCTACGCCCGGGAGCGGTCGCTGATTCTGGAAGTCAATACCTATATGTTTCCCCCCATGCGGCGGGACCCCGGCCAGGTGGGCCGCAACGACCGGTTCACGCCGGAGGAGGCGGCCCGGCGGCACATGGAGCGCTACCGCCTGCAATACGGGGAGGAGACGTATGTACAATATCTGCAAAACGTGCTGCGGGGCATCGCGGACCCGCCGGGTCTGGACGAATCCTGTGTGGACCCGGTGGACGGCCGCATCCGCTGCCGGGCGGGCAAGGCGGCCTTCTGGGTCACCTGGGACGGCTGGCTCACTCCCTGCGGCATGATGACGGAGCCCCGGGTGGATCTGGCGGACGGGTCCTTTGACCAGGCCTGGCAGACCCTGACGGAGCGGAGTGCCCAGCTGCGGCTGTCGGGAGTGTGCGGCCAGTGTCCGGACCGGGACCTGTGCCACTCCTGCGCGGCCATGGCCCAGGCGGAGACGGGCAGTCCCGGGGGCATCCCCCGGTACCTTTGCCGCATGGTGGAGGCCATGAAGACCCTGGCCCGGCAGGAGCTGGACCGGCGGGGCCCGTAAAATCCCGTACTCTGCAAATCGGAGATTTGCGTTGAGATAGATGAAAAAACCGAGGAGGTTGAGAAATATGGTGAAAAGACACGGACTGAAAAAGGGACTGTCCCTGGTGCTGGTCCTCTGCCTGATCCTGAGCCTCATGCCCACCGTGGCCCTGGCCCAGGAGCCGACGGCCGTGACGGGCACAGAGGCCGCCGTGGGCGTGACCGGCACCGAGGGCACCGAGACTACCACGCCCGGCGGCGGTGAGACGGGTACCGAGACTACCACGCCGAGTACCGAAAACGGTGCCGGGACCACCACGCCCGCCGCCGGCGAGGCAGGTACCGGGACCACTACGCCCGGCGGCAGCGAGACGGGCACAGAGACCACCACGCCCGGCGCTGAAGATGAGACGGAAAAGGATGATCCTCTGGATGATTTCCTGGATGACGTCCTCAAACCCCTGCCCGGCGATACCGGTGACACCACCGGCCAGACCGGCAGCGGTGACACCGCCGGCCAGACCGGCAGCGGCGACACCAACACCAACCCCGACGGCAGCGAAGGTCAGACCCCCAACATCCCCACCGTGGATGTGAACGGGCCCAAGCCGGAGGCGCCCGAGGGCGTAGTGAAGCCCGACACGACGGTGCCCCAGGACCCGGCCACTGCGCCGTCCGATCCGCTGCCTGAGCTTCCTCCCACGGACAGCCAGCCTGCGGACGGCCAGCCTGCGGACGGCCAGCCTGCGGACGGCCAGCCTGCGGAGGTTCCCGAAGTGCAGGAGGAGGCTACGGTCACCGCAGAGGTGACTACGGAGGCAGACGAGTCGGTCACCATTGCCGTGACGGGCCCGGGCCTGACCGGCCTTACGGTGGAGGCGGTGCCCTCTGTCACCACACTGCCCGCGGAATCTGAGCAGGTGGACTATGTAGCCTATGATATCACGCCCATGGCGGGCGACGAGCCTTATACCGGCGAAGCCGACGTGACCATCCCCGTCCCCGCCGGTTGGGACGAGGACGCGGAGATCCACGGCTTCGTGGTCAACGGCAAGGGTGCGGAAGAGCCGGTGACGGTCGTTGAGGGCACCCCCAGCGAGGACGGCACCTCCTATACCTTTAGGGCCCCCCACTTCAGCGTCATGGGCCTGTATGCAGATCCCCAGCCGCTGGAGCTCACGCAGGTGGAAGTGCTCCTCAATGTAGGCCAGAATACTACGTATTCGGTTTCGGATGTTGATCTGAGAGGGAATGTCTCGGGTGATCTGGATGAATCCATTGCCACAGTAGACGTGGACTATCAGGAGATTACTGCCAGTACTACCCCCAGTAAGGTAAATTCCCTCGTTGCTGAAAAGAGCTATTATATCAGCGACGGCAACGGCAATTACCTGACCCTCTCCGGAGACGAATTGACCAATGCCACCAAGTTGGAAGAAGCTACACAGTGGACGTATGACGGGAGCGGTCACCTGTCTGCCGAGGGATATTATCTGCGCAATGACTGGGGCTTGGCGGTGACAGATCGAAGCAGTAGAGCTTCTAGGTGTACTTATAGTGATGGCGTCATTTATGTCGATAGAGCTTCGCTAGGTTATTATGAAGGATGGAATAAGTATTGGACCCTTGGTTACGGCACTTCCGCTGGCGCCTATGAAAAAGTGACCACCGAGGCAAGCAAAGCTACCGTCATCACCATCACCGGTAAGAGCGCGGGCGAGACCTCGGTGATCGTGGGCGACATCAAGTACAATATCACCGTTGAAGAGCAGGCTCCTGCCGGCGCCCTCACTGGGAGCACTCTGAAGGTGGAGTACTGGATCACCAACAGCACGGTAACGGCAGGGGGAGCCCAGAGCCTGACGATCAATATGGTTCAAGCCTCTACCGACGAAGGCGTGGAGATCGCGGACTTGGTACCCGCTGACGGTGTGCGTACCGGAAGTGATACAGAGGTGATGTTCTGGCAGGCCATGCGGCTGGACGCACAGAATCACCAGACCGGTGACGGCGGTGACGATGAGACGGCTGACGGCGAGGTGTTTACCCGGGTGCGGTATAACACCGAACAGAGCGCCTGGCAGTATTACGGCCAGGATAACGTCTGGCACTGGTTCTACTCCACCGATCAGGCGGTAGCCTACTATCTGCAGGTTACCGACGTCACCCAGGAGGTCACTACCACCACAAAGGACTGGGGCTACGATCCCAATGGAACAACACCCGATACCAGCGGAAAAAAGGGTCAGGTGGCGCTGTCCGTGGCGGTGGTGTACCCCGATGGTAAGCTCTCTCCTGCAGAAGATGCGATTTATCGCAATTCCACCACGATCTTCAACTTTTGGGAAAACCGGAATATTGGCATTCTCGCCGCCCTGAACAACGATGACTATGAGGTCACCAAAATCACGGTGACGAACGGTACACGGAATGGAAACAGCTCCGCGAATGTTTGGTATTCCGACGACTCCATCACCTGGGAGAAGAAGACGTTGGAGAATGGCTCTCAGTGGTACAATGAGACGGAATACTGGAACGAATCTGACGGCGGTGTTCCCACGATCAACGGCGCATCCATGGGCATTACCTGGATTGAAAAGAACACGGCCAAGCTGGTGCTGATCTATATCCAGCCCATTGAGAAGGAAACCAACCTGAACGTGGTCTGGTATGACGACAGCGCAAACAACAACATCTACTCCACCCAGGTGGTGGTCAGCGGCACCGGCAATGAGACTTTCTTCAATTCCCTGGTGCAGAGTTCTAAAGTTCCTCAGAATGGTGGAACGTTCACCTTGGACGATGATGCGTATGTGGTCAACAGCTCCAATGTGCATCAGACCTTCAACAAGGACCTGGCCACGCTGCAGGGCGAAGGTATTGCCGACCAGTACCGCAGCGGCCTCTATACGTATGTGAAAGCGGAGCTGTCCGCAGACGGCAAGACGCTGACCCTCCACTACCAGATCGACGACAGCAAGCTGGCACATCAGTATGTGGTGGACTTCGGCCTGCCTGTGAGCGTGCCTCTGTCGGATCTGGTGGAAGATATGAGCACGGTGCAGAGTGTGGAAGTGACCGATACGACGCTGGCCACGGTGGAGTCTGATAAATCCATCACCTTCCAGCCCGATGGGGTGATGGATGCAGTGATGGTCATCACCGCAAAGATTACCTTTAACGGCGGAGGTACTCAGAATATCCGGATCGGCTTTGTGCCCGCTTCCACCGTGTACTACGAAGAGGGCTTCATGGATCTGGATGGCTTCACCGGTAACCCTAGCAAGGGTACGAAGCATCAGACTACCTCCAAACTGGGCGCTGGTACTGTGTACGGCTACGACGCGGCGTATGACGGCGAGACCGGCGCCAGCAATGGCAGCCAGGCTACCAGCAATGCAGCCGGCTCCACGGCCAGCTTCTCCTTCACGGGCACCGGCGTGGACATCTACGCCAACTGCAATACCGGCACCGGCGTGGTCATGATCAAGGTCTATGACGATGCCAGCAAGCTCATCAAGCTGCTGACGGTGGACACCGCCATGAAGAATGGTGATACCCCTGCCACCGAGAACCAGGCGGTGACGGCGTACAACATCCCCATCGCCAGCATCGATGGGCTGAGCTACGATACCTATTCTGTAGAGATCGTCCATGTGGCGGACAAAAACAAGGAGGTCAAACCGGTGTATCTGGACGGCTTCCGGGTGCATCAGCCTCTGGGAATCTCTGATGGCAATAGCTACTATGGCGCTGATACCGAGGCGGGCGCGGAGATCTCCGAGCTCCGCGACGCGGTGCTCCGTGTGCAGCTGAACCTGGATGCGTCTGACAGCGAAAAGTATAAGGATCAGCTGGCCAACGCCAAGGCGCAGGTCTACGCCAAGACCGGCGGCGAGGGTGCTTCCGCCGTGGTGCTGAGCTATGCAGAGGACGGCGATGTGGCCATCGACATTCTGGACAACGGCCCCAAGAACGAGATCTACCTGCGCCAAAATGAGACTCTGGTGTTCGAGGTGGATCCCTCTGCGCAGAATGTTCAGGTGGGCCTGAAGCTGCTCACCGACGGTGCTGCCTGTACGATCAATGGTAAGGCAGTGACCTCCAGCACGGATATGTTCTACAAGGTAACGCCTGGCACGGACGGCAAGGTGACCATTGAGAATACCGGCACTGGGCTCCTCGCCGTCACAGAGCTGAAGATCGCCGGAAAGTAAACCATTTTCCCCAACGCAAACCAGCGCCCCCGGTGCATTGCACCGGGGGCGCTCTTCGTCTTGCGGACGGCATCCGGCAGCCCACACATCCGGCACCGCAGAAGACAACACAAAAGGCCGCGCCATCTGGCGCGGCCTTGTTGCGTTTTCTGATTCGGTTTTCTTCCACTCACAGCCGCATGTCCCTGTCCTCGGCGTACCACAAATTCCAGGTCTGGCGGTAAATGGCGGCGGCCGCCTCCGTGTGGCAGATCATGCGTACCCGCTGGGGCAGGTCATGGCTGCGGAGAAAGTCCATGATGGCCTTCAGGGCCACGGTAGACGCCTGGGGCAGGGGGTAGCCGTAGATGCCGGTGGAGATGGAGGGGAAGTCCACGGTGCGGATGCCGTGGGCGGCGGCCACCGCCAGGGCGCTTTTGTAGCAGGAGGCCAGCAGGGCGGGCTCGCCCATGCCGCCGCCCTGCCAGACGGGGCCCGGCGTGTGGATCACGTACCGGGCGGCGAGGCGGAACCCCGGCGTCAGCTTGGCCTTGCCGGTCTCGCAGCCCCCCAGGGCCCGGCAGGCCTCCAGCAGCGCCGGACCGGCGGCCCGGTGGATGGCGCCGTCCACGCCGGACCCGCCCAGCAGCGAGGTGTTGGCGGCATTGACGATGGCTTCGGCGTCGGAACGGGTGATGTCCCCTACGAGAATGTCAAAACGGTTCATGGGATCGCCTCCTTTTTGCCTATGATACGCCGGAGGCGGCCGGGATGCAAGATCATAAATTTCCTTTTTTTACAAGGACCGGATCTGATTCTGGATCAGGGTGCCCACCGTGTCGGCAAACTGGTCCAGCGAGCGGATGCGGGCGAAGTTCCGGCCGTAGATGGTGTGGGCGGCGGGGATGTCCTCGTCGTCCCCGGTGAACACGCAGATGACGGAGATGTCCTGCCGGGTCAGGGCACGGACCTCCGCGGCGGTGTTCTGCACGCCGTTGTCCCCGCCGTAGTCCACGTACCGGCCCGACTGCTCCATCTGGATCACGTCGTTGGGCTTGGCGTCGGAGAGGAGGATCAGGATGCGGTGCTCGCAGGGAGCGTCCGCCATCTCCCGGCAGATGGCCCGGACGGCCAGGCCGTCCCGGTTGCAGCCGGTGGTGAAATAGTTGAATATATTGTCGTTTTTGTCCACTTCATTGTAATCCCGGTACCGAGTCAGGATGGTGTAGCCGCTCAGGGAGCAGTAGGAGGACACCCGGACGGGAATGCCGCAGCGGTTGAGGCTCTCGGCGATCATGTACCCCTGGGCGGAGACCACCTCCTGGCGCCGCACCTGGGAGGTGGAGGCGTCCAGCAGAATGTCCACGCACAGCTGCCCCGGGTCCGAGTGCTGGATGTGGGTGAACACCTTGTCGTCGTTCAAGTACACGCCCCGCCACACCCGGCCCCCGTCCAACGAGCCGTAGGACGTGCGCACCACCTCCGGCTGGAGGTAGGCCATCATGGCGTTGCGGATGCGGGCGGTGAGCCGGAGGATGCTGTTGCGGTGGCGCAGGCTGTCGGCGGCGTAGGCGGTGCGGTTGGCGTCCATCTGCTTGAGGGCCGCCTTGCGCTGGGTGGCCGTGTACCCCCGCAGGTGGGGGTCGTAGTCGGCGCTGGCGGAGGCGTAGTAGAGGTGGCAGCCACGGTGGCTGTCGGCGCACAGCTCCCGCTCCCGCCGGGCGGTGGTGTCCGGGTCGTAGAAGGAGGCGCCGAAGCAGGCGGAGATGTACTTGCGCAGCGCCTCCTCCGTCTGGGCGGCGTTCTTGTCCGTCAGGCGGCGCTGCGTGGGCTGGGTGTTCTCCCCGCCTCCCTGGGACAGGTGCTCGCCGAAGCCGTGGCCGAAGGTCCGCACCGCCGGCAGGGCGGCAAGGTCTCCCCGGCGGCCGAAGAGCAAAAACCGCCGCCGGGGCTTTTTGGCCGGCTGCTCCTGGCCGGGCACAAAGCCAAACCAGGTGTGCAGCAGCTCCAGGGCGTGGTCCGTCAGGGCCTGGCCGTCCCAGTCCGGAGGGAACTCCAGGGCATCCAGGAGCTTGCGGTCCCAGGGGGTCAGCTCCGCCTCCAGGCCCAGGGCCCGGCGGAAGTGGGCGTCCTCCAGCACGTCCAGCTGGGTGGCGGCGCCGCGGTTGTTGGCCAGCACCTGCCGGGCGTAGGACCGGCGCAATGACGGCAGGGCGGGCCGGTGGGCGGCCTCCCGCTGGTAGACGGCGTTCTCCATGCCCAGCCAGAGAAGCTGCTCGAAGAGGGACTCCCGGGCGCTGCCGTGGATGGCGGCGAAGAGGCGGGTCAGGGTGTCGGCGCCGTAGGCCTTCCGGGCGGCGCCGATGATGCTGTTCCAATAGAGGTCGGCCCGGCCCTGGGCGTCGTAGGCCTTGAAGTCCGGCTCGTAGCCGTACTCCCCGGCGGCGTTCCAGATGAGGTTGCGGGCCCGCCGTTTTTCACGTTCGGGGATCTCCATCAGTCAAACACATCCTCACGGGCCAGTGTCTCGGGCAGGCGGGCGCGGATCACGTCGGTGACCAGCTGCTTTTCAAAGTCGTCGAAGGACTTGTTGACGATGCCCAGCTCCAGCGCCCGGTTGCCCTCCAGGCCCGTGTCCATGAGCCGTACGGAGGCCACCAGGCCCCGCAGGTCCAGCGGCTTTGTGGAAAGCTCCCCGCCGTCGCACTTTTTCTGGATGTCCTGGAAGAGGCCCGCGAACTGCTCGGCGTAGGCCTTCTTCAGGTGGGGGAACTCCCGGCACAGCAGCTTGATGAGGCCCTCCTGGGAGATGGCGGGCATATCCAGCACCACGAAGCGGGAGGCCAGGGCCTCGTTGAGCTCCCGGGTGCCGGCGTAGCCGTAGTTCATGGTGGCGATGAAGCGGGTGGCGTCGTGGAGGCGGATGCGGCTGTAGCCGGGCATGTCGATGCACCGGCGGAAGTCCAACGTGGCGTGGAGCACGGCCAACGACTCGTTTTTGGCCATGTTGATCTCGTCCAGCACCCCGAAGCCGCCGCACTCGGCGCACTGGTAGATGGGGCCCTTGCGCAGCGACACGGCGCCGTCGGCGAAGGTGTCGGTGCCAAGGAGGGTGGCGGAGTCGGTGTTGATGTAGAAGGACACGTCCCAGCTGGGGCGGCCGAAGGCGGCGGCCAGGTTCTCGGCCAGCACGTTCTTGCCGGTGGCCTTGGGGCCTACCAGCAGCAAATTCTCGCCGCACAGCAGGGCGGTGGCGGCCTCCTCCCAGATGTCTTTTCCGTAGTAGAAGTACCGGGGCACGGGCACCCGGTCGGCCAGGGGGCCCTGGGCGGGCCACTGGGCACGGAAGTGCTCGATCTCCCGGACGATCCGCTCACTGACGCCCTCCTGGCGCAAAAATTCCAACAAATCCAAGGTTTCTTCCTCCAATTGGCCGGCAGAGTACCGGCCCGCAAAGTTCAGGGTAAGGTGCTCACGCCTCCATCACGCGGCCGTCGGCGGTTAAAAACAGCTGGGCGGGCGGGGTCAGGAAGGCGAACTGCATGGGGGTCATGACGGCGGCGTAGCAGCCGGCGTTGTCCAGGGCCAGACCGTCGCCGATCTCCAGGCGCCGAAGCGTCACGTCCCGGGCGATGATGTCCGCGGAGGTGCACAGGTTGCCCGCCAGGGTGACGGTCTCCGTGTCCGTATGATCCGTCAGGGGGATCAGGTCGGAGGCGTGGACGTGGGTGAAGATGGGCTCGCAGGGGAAGGGGTGGTCGGTCATGGTCCGGACCATCTCGCCCACGGCGGGACGGGCGAAGCCGTTGAGAGTGCCGCAGAGCAGCACGAAGGTCTTGCCGTGGGACACCTTCTTGTCCAGCACCCGGGTGACGTAGGTGCCGCTCTTGCCCACCACGTAGCGGCCGCTCTCAATGAGGATCTCCAGCCCCGGCCAGGCCTCGGCGCACCGGGTGCGCATGGCCTGGAACCGGCGGCCCAGGGACTCCACGTCCAGCGGCTCCTCGCCGGGGGCGAAGGGGATGCCAAGGCCGGAGCCGAAGTTGGCAAAGCGCAGCGTGACGCCCAGGCGCGCCTGCACCCGGTCGATGAGGGCGAACATATTTTCGTAGTAGTGGGCCAGCACGTCGGCGGAGAGCTCCTGGCTCTTGGCGTGGACGTGGATGCCCACGATGTCCAGGCCGGAAAGGTCAGCGTTCCACAGGTCCTCCTCGTCGATGCCGAACTTGCCGGCCACGCCCTCGTCGGCGGCGAAGGTGAACTCCGGGTTGATGCGCACGCCGATGGCGGGCGTCTCGCCCTTTTCCGCGCCGATGCGGCGGATCATGTCCAGCTCGTGGAGGCTGTCGGCGATGAGGACGCACCGGCCCCAGGCCGAGCGCAGGTCCGCTTCCGTCCGGGCGGGGGCGGAGAAGTAGATGCGTCCGGCGTCCAGGCCCCGCTTCCAGGCGGCGTCCACCTCCCCCAGGCTGGCGGCGTCGGCCCCCAGGCCCTGGGCGAACACGGTGTCCAGCACCCGTCCGGCGGGGTTGCACTTCATGGAGTAGAGGAACCGGGCGCCGGGGAAGTTGTCCTGGAGGCGGCGGATGGAGTCGAGAATGCAGGATTCCTCATAGAGGTAGAAGCTGTTGTGATACTGCAATTGCTGCATCAGAAGTTGCTGCGTAGCCATGGGAGATCCTCCTTATTCAATGTGATGCATCTATCATATCATATTTCCCGGGAAAGACAAGCGCTCACAGGGCGCGGCGGATGCTCTCCTGGAGCTTGCCGCTGAGGAGGCGGTACTGGCCGCACTCCTCCGTGGTGAAGCCCGCCTCGGCGGCCCGGCGGCAGTCGGCCAGGGCCTGGGCCAGGTCGGACAGGACCGGGCGGCACTGGGGCGGGAACGTGACGCGCACCCGCTTGGTCTCGTCTTTGCTCCGCACGTCCTCCAGCCGGACAAGGTCCTTGGCGGCCAGCCGCTGAGAGAGCACCGTGAAGGCGCTGCGGGAGACGCCGGCAAAGTCCGCCAGGGTCCGGCGGTCGGCGGGGAAGTCCACCTGCCTTAGATAGAGAAGCAGCCGCACCTCCGCCAGGGACAAATCGTGCTTGAGGGCCACCGTCTCCAAAAAGCGGTCCAGGAGCTTGCGGCGGCGGAAGGCGTCGTGGAGGAGGCTCCGGCCCTCCAGCAGCTCCGGGCACACCTGGAGCCGCTCGTTGCCAAGCTTCGTGGCGCCGGGGAGAATGGTGGGGGGCACGCCCCCGTCCCCCGCCGCGTCCACCAGAAAGCGGTAGACCTTTAGGCGGCTTTTCTCGTACTCCTCCTCGTCCAGCACGGTTTTGAAGAACTGGTGGTAGTACTCAAAGACCGTCAGCTTCATGCGCACGGTCTTGGTGATGCTCAGGCTCTGGGAGGCCAGGGAGCCCTTGGTCTTGACGTAGTAGTAGATGGGCACCTGGAGGGCGTAGAACCGCTGGGCGTGGCGGATGTACTCCAGGTTGAACATGAAGTCCTCGCACCAGCTGATCTCCGGGTCCATCCGCAGGTGGTGGGCGGCGACGATGTCCCGCCGGTAGAGCTTGTTCCACAGCACCCCGTAGTAGAAGTCGGCGGGGTTTTCCATCATGTGGGCGGCGTACTCCTCCCGGGAGAGCACGGCGTCCTCGTCGATGTCCCCCTTGTGGGACACCCGCTCCCCGCACACCCGGTAGAAGTCGGCGATGACCAGGTCGCACTGGTGCTCCCGGGCGGAGCGGACCAGGGAGACGGTGGCGTCGGGGGTGATCCAGTCGTCGCTGTCGAGAAATTGCAGGTACTCGCCCCCGGCGTGGTCCAGCGCCAGGTTCCGGGCGGCGGACACGCCGGCGTTTTCCTGGTGGAACACCTGCACCCGGCCGTCCCGGGCGGCGTAGGCGTCGCACAGGGCGCCGGAGCCGTCGGTGCTGCCGTCGTCCACCAAAAAGAGCTCGAAGTCCTCAAAGGACTGGTTCAAAATACTGTCCACGCACCGCTCCAGCGTCTTTTCCGCGTTGTAGACCGGCACGATGATGCTGACCGTTGGCTGCATAGGGTCCCTCCTTGGCGATTTTGGGTGGGCCGGGCCGTTTGCCCGGCGTTCAAACAAAGCAATTCTATCATAACATGGTTGAAATTTCACCTCTTATCCCCCATAATGGAAAACAAGACCAAAAAAGAAAGGAAATTCCTCCATGATCGACGAGATGCTTGCCTATAACCGGGAATTTGTCAAAAGCGGCGCCTACAAGCGCTTTGCCACCAGCAAGTACCCGGACAAGAAAATTGCCATCCTCACCTGTATGGACACCCGCCTGGTGGAGCTGCTGCCGGCGGCCCTGGGCATCAAAAACGGGGATGTGAAGCTCATCAAAAACGCCGGCGGCATGATTACCGGCCCCTTCGACAGCGCCGTGCGGAGCCTCCTGGTGGGCATCGTGGAGCTGGGGGTGGAGGAAGTGATGGTCATCGGCCACACGGACTGCGGCGTGGCCCACATCAACGCGGACATGATGATCCGCCACCTCATCGAGCGGGGCGTGTCCCGGGACCACATCGACATGATGCGCTACTGCGGCATCGACTTTGAGGCCTGGCTCCGGGGCTTCGACACGGTGGAGTGCTCCGTGGCGGAGACGGTGGATCTGCTGCGCCACCATCCCCTCATGCCCGCCGACGTGACCATCCGGGGCTACGTCATCAACACGGAGACCGGCGAGCTGACGCCGCTGGAGTGAGTGGAAAAACAACAAGCCGCCGCCCATCAGGGCGGCGGCTTTGCTTATCGGAGCACGTCCAGACTGGAGAGGGGGAAGGCGTCGCAGTTCCGCTCTTTCAGCAGGGCGCACACCTCGTCCAGGGTGGGCAGGGAGGGCATGGCGCCCATGCGGGAGACGGTGATGGCGGCGGTGTGGCTGGCGAAGGTCAGCGCCGCCTCCTGAGAAAGGCCCGCGGTGAGTCCCACGGCCAGGGCGCCCACGAAGGAGTCCCCGGCGGCGGTGGGGTCGGCCACGTGGGGCATGCGGACGCAGGGCACGTAGGCAACGTCCCCGCCCCGCACCACGGCGGAGCCCTGGCTGCCCAGGGTGACGATCACGTGTTCCACGCCCCGGCGGTACAGCGACCGGGCGATGGCCTCCAAATCCTCCGGGTACAGCGCGCCGTGCTCGTCCCGGCGCAGGGGCAGTCCCGTCTCCGCGGAGGCCTCCTGCTCGTTGGGGGTCAGGTAGCTGACCAGGCTGATGAGCTCGTCGTCCAGGTCGGTGGCGGGAGCCGGGTTGAGCATGACGGGCACGCCCGCCTCCCGGGCCCAGCGGGCCACGGCCCGGTTGACCTCGATGGGCACCTCCAGCTGCAGCAGCACCATGTCGTAGGTGCCGATCTCCGGGCGAATCCAGGCCACGTCCTCCACGGTGAGGGTGCGGTTGGCGCCGGGGATGACGATGATGCGGTTCTGGGCGGTGTGCTCGGTGACCTCCAGCGTCACGTGGCCCACGCCGGACCAGACGCCCTGGCGCACCAGCACATGGCTCACGTCCACGCCGTCATGGCGGGGCGTCTCCAGCAGGGACTGGCCGAACAGGTCGTCGCCCACGCAGCCCATCATGGTGACCTGAGCCCCCAGTCGGGCGCACTGGAGGGCCTGGTTGGCGCCCTTGCCGCCGGGCGCCATATGGAAGGATTTACCGTATACAGTCTGAGCGGAGGCGGGCACCCGCTCCGTGGTGGCGATCACGTCCATGACGAAGCTGCCCACCACCAAAATACGAGGTTTGTGATCCATGATTTTGAACGCTCCTGTTTGTCTACTAAGGTGTACCCCATTATAAGACTTTGTGAAAAAAATACAACCCTTTTCAGAAAAGTTAAAAGAAAAACGATTAAATTACAGAGAAAACGACGAAAGCGGCGGCCGTGCGGGCCGCCGCTTTTTCATTGCCGCCGCCGCAGGCGGCGGGCGGTGTGTCCGGGAACTTAGTTCCGGTTGCCGGAGTTGGTGGTGTCCTTCAGCAGCACGTCGTGGGCGCCGCCGCACCCCACGGAACGAGTTCCGCGGGGACCCCGCATGAGAGCCAACCGGGCAGGCGGAGCCCGCCCGGTTCAAGATGGCCGCAGGCGGCCATGCTTGGACGCGCCGTGCGCGGAGGTGGAAGGCGGCGGAAAGTGCGTCAGAACTTTAGTTCCGGTTGCCGGAGTTGGTGGTGTCCTTCAAGAGCACGTCGTGGGCGCCGCCTTCCACAATGGACACGGCGGACACCAGCGTCAGCTTGGCCTTTTCCCGCAGCTCGGGGATGGTCAGCGCGCCGCAGTTGCACATGGTGGAGCGCACCTTGGCCAAGGTGGTGGCCATGCCGTCGCTCAGGGCGCCGGCGTAGGGCACGTAGGAATCCACGCCCTCTTCGAAGGAGAGCTTGGCGGCGCCGCCCAGATCGTAGCGCTGCCAGTTGCGGGCACGGGCGCTGCCCTCGCCCCAGTACTCCTTCATGTAGCTGCCGCCGATGAGGACCTTGCTGGTGGGGGACTCGTCGAACCGGGAGAAGTACCGGCCCAGCATGCAGAAGTCGGCGCCCATGGCCAGCGCCAGGGTGATGTGGTAGTCCTGGACGATGCCGCCGTCGGCGCAGATGGGCACGTAGATGCCCGTCTCCTCAAAGTACTTGTCCCGCTCGGCAGCCACGTCGATGACGGCGGTGGCCTGGCCCCGGCCGATGCCCTTGGTCTCACGGGTGATGCAGATGGAGCCGCCGCCGATGCCGATCTTGACGAAGTCGGCGCCTGCGTCCGCCAGGAAGCGGAAGCCCTCGCCGTCCACCACGTTGCCGGCGCCCACCTTCACGGTGTCGCCGTAGTGCTCGCGGATCCACTTGAGGGTGCGCAGCTGCCACTCGGAGTAGCCCTCGGAGGAGTCGATGACCAGCACGTCCACGCCGGCCTCCACCAGGGCGGGCACCCGCTCGGCGTAGTCCCGGGTGTTGATGCCGGCGCCCACCACGTAGCGCTTCTGGGAGTCCAGCAGCTCCAGGGGGTTGCCCTTGTGGGAGTCGTAGTCCTTGCGGAACACGAAGCTCACCAGATGGCCGTCCTCGGAGAGGATGGGCAGGGCGTTGAGCTTGTGGTCCCAGATGATGTCGTTGGCCACCTTCAAACTGGTGCCCTCGGGGGCGGAGATGACCTTCTCCACCGGGGTCATGAACTCGCTGACGGGGGTGGCGGGGTCCATGCGGCTGACCCGGTAGTCCCGGCTGGTGACAAGGCCCAGCAGCTTGCCGGTGCCGGTGCCGTCGTCGGTGACGGCCATGGTGGAGTGGCCGGTGCGCTCCTTGAGGGCCAGCACGTCGGCCAGGGTGTCGCCCAGGCGCAGGTTGGAGTCGCTGGTGACGAAGCCCGCCTTGTAGTTTTTCACCTTGCGGACCATCTCCGCCTGCTGATCGATGGGCTGGGAGACGTAGATGAAGGCGATGCCGCCTTCTTTGGCCAGGGCGATGCCCATCTGTTCGCCGGAGACGGACTGCATCACGGCGGAGACCATGGGCACGTTCATGGTCAGGGGGCACTCCTCACCCTTTTTGAACTTGACCACCGGCGTCTTGAGGGAGACGTTGGTGGGGATGCACTCGGAGGAAGAGTAGCCGGGCACCAGGAGGTATTCGCTGAAGGTATGGGACGGTTCACTGAAATAATATGCCATGAGGCCACCTCGTTTCGAAATATTGGTACTATGTTACCACATTTTTGTGGAAAAGCAACTTAAATGTTGAAATAGTCCCGGGCGGCGTCGAACAGATGCAGCTCGTAGTCGCCTGGTACGTTCTGGTAAAGGCCGGGGCCCACCCGCTCGGCGTGGCCCATCTTGCCCAGGACGCGGCCGTCGGGGGAGGTGATGCCCTCCACGGCCCACACGGAGCCGTTGGGGTTGAAGGCAACGTCCATGGTGGGCGCACCGGCAAGGTCCACGTACTGGGTGGCGATCTGTCCGTTCTCCGCCAGCTGGGCAAGGAGCTCCGGCGGGCACAGGAACCGGCCCTCGCCGTGGGAGATGGGCACGCTGACGATCTGGCCCACCTGCATCCGGCTCAGCCAGGGGGAGCGGTTGGAGGCGATGCGGGTGCGGACGATTTTGGACTGGTGGCGGCCGATCACGTTGTAGCTGAGGGTGGGGCAGGTATCGTCCATGTCCCGGATCTCGCCGAAGGGCACGAGGCCCAGCTTGATGAGGGCCTGGAAGCCGTTGCAGATGCCAAGCATCAGCCCGTCCCGGTTTTTGAGCAGGTCGTTTGTGGCGTCGGACACCGCCGGGTTGCGGAAGAAGGCGGTGATGAACTTGCCGGAGCCGTCGGGCTCGTCGCCGCCGGAAAAGCCGCCAGGCAGGAAGATGATCTGGCTTTCCCGGGCCTGGGCGGCGAAGCGGGCGGCGGAGTCGGCCACGTCCGCGGGGGACTGGTTGCCCAGCACCAGGATCCGGGGCTCCAGACCGGCCCGCTCCACGGCCCGGGCGCTGTCGTATTCGCAGTTGGTGCCGGGGAACACGGGGATGAGCACCCGGGGCCGCCGCACCCCCGCCTTGGGGGCGGGGCGGGAGAAGGCCGGGGCCTCCAGCACGGGCACCGTCTCGGGGTCGGTCGGCGTTTTCATGGGGAAGATGGACTCCAACGTGGCGTCGTAGGGTCCGGAGAGCTCGGAGAGGGTCACGGACTCGCACTCGCAGCAGATGGAGCCGCTTCCGTTGGTGACGCCCACGCACACGCCGGTATCCAGGTCCTCCGTCACCTCCAGCAAAAGGGCTGCCGGACGGCGGGCGAAGAGGTCGGCGGGCAAAAACGCGTCGGTGAAGGAGAAGCCCAGGCCGTTGCCAAGGCAGGACTTCATGACGGACACGGCGATGCCGCCGTAGCCCACCACGGAGGCGGAGACCACCTTGCCGGAGGCGATGGCCGCCTCGGCCGCGTCCAGGGTTTCCACCAGGCTCTCAGGGACCAGGTTGCCGTCCTCGCCCACCTGGGGGGCCAGGAGATAGACCTTGTGGCCGGGGGCCTTGAATTCATCGGAGAGGATGCGGTCCGTGGTGCCCAGGGACACGGCGAAGGACACCAGGGTGGGGGGCACGTCCAGGTCGTTGAAGGAGCCGGACATGGAGTCCTTGCCGCCGATGGCGGCGCACTGGAGGTCCAGCTGGGCAGAGAGAGCGCCCAGCAGGGCGGCCACGGGCTTGCCCCAGCGGCGGGGGGCGGCACCCAGCTTTTCAAAGTACTCCTGGAACGTGAGCCAGCACTTGCGGCGGGAGCCGCCGGCGGCGATGACCTTGGCCACGGACTCGGCCACGGCCAGGTAGGCGCCCCGGTAGGGACTCTCCTCCATGACGTGGGGGTCGCCGCCCCAGGCCATGATGGAGCAGGTGGTGGTGTCGTGGCCCAGCACGGGGAGCTTTGCCGCCATGGACTGGGTGGGGGTGCGCTGGTACTTGCCGCCGAAGGGCATCACCACGCTCCCTGCACCGATGGTGGAGTCGAACCGCTCGCAAAGGCCCTGTCTCGAGCAGAGGTTCAGATCGCCGGCCAGGGTCATGAGGGTGTCGTGGAAGTTGGTGACGGGCACGGACTTGGCCGGACGGGGGGCGTCCACGGCGGCCGCGGCACGCTTGGACGCGCCGTTGGTGTTGAGGAAGGCCCGGGAGAGGTCCGCCACGGTGCGGCCGTTCCAGCGCATGACCATGCGGCCCGTGTCGGTGACCACGGCCACCACGGTGGCCTCCAGGTTCTCCTGGTGGGCCAGGGCCATGAAGCGGTCGGCGTCGCCGGGGTCCACCACCACGGCCATGCGCTCCTGGGACTCGGAGATGGCCAGCTCGGTTGCGTCCAGGCCCTCATATTTCTTGGTGACCTTGTTCAGATCGATGTCCAGGGAGTCGGCCAGCTCGCCCACGGCCACGGATACGCCGCCGGCGCCGAAGTCGTTGCACCGCTTGATGAGCTTTACGGCCTCGCCGCAGCGGAACAGCCGCTGGAGCTTGCGCTCCTCGGGGGCGTTGCCCTTCTGGACCTCCGCCGAGCAGGTGGAAACGGACTGGGTATCGTGGCGCTTGGAGGAGCCGGTGGCGCCGCCGATGCCGTCCCGGCCGGTGCGGCCGCCCAGCAAAATCACCACGTCTCCGGGGACGGGGGTCTCCCGGCGGACGTTGCCCGCGGGCACGGCGCCCACCACGGCGCCGATCTCCATGCGCTTGGCGGCGTAGCCCTTGTGGTAGATCTCGTCCACCAAGCCGGTGGCAAGGCCGATCTGGTTTCCGTAGGAGCTGTAGCCGTTGGCGGCGGCGGTGACGATCTTGCGCTGGGGGAGCTTGCCGGGCAGCGTCTTGGAAAGGGGTGTGCGGGGGTCCGCCGCGCCGGTGACGCGCATGGCCTGGTACACGTAGCCCCGGCCCGCCAGGGGGTCCCGGATGGCGCCGCCGATGCAGGTGGCCGCGCCGCCGAAGGGCTCGATCTCCGTGGGGTGGTTGTGAGTCTCGTTTTTAAAGAGCAGCAGCCAGGGCTTTTTCTCCCCATCCTCGTCCACGTCGATCTTCACCGTGCAGGCGTTGATCTCCTCGGACTCGTCCAGGTCCGTCAGGGCCCCGGTCTTTTTCAGGTACTTGGCGCCCCGGGTGGCCATGTCCATGAGGGTGACGGGCTTTTCCCCGGCGTTCGTTGCCTCCCGGACGGCCAGGTAGCGCTCGTAGGCGGCCTTTGCGGCGGGGTCGTCAAAGGAAAGGTCCGTCAGCACCGTGGAGAAGGTGGTGTGGCGGCAGTGGTCGGACCAGTAGGTGTCCAGAATCCGCAGCTCCGTGATGGTGGGGTCCCGGCCCTCCTTGGCGAAGTAGGCCCGGCAGCACTTGAGATCGTCCACGTCCATGGCAAGGCTCAGCGTGGCAATCAGGTCCTCCAGCGTCCGGTCGCCCATGGCGATGAAGCCCCGCAGCACGTCGGGGGGCTCGGGCTCCGTCACTTCCATGGCCAGGGAGGTGACCGGCTCCAAGCTGGCCTCCCGGGCCTCCACGGGGTTGATGACGTAGTGCTTGACCTTCTCCACGTCATCGGGAGTCAGCTCCCCGGAGAGCAGGTATACCTTGGCGGTGCGGACCATGGGCCGCTCCCCCTGGGTCATGAGCTGGATGCAGGCCCGGGCGGAGTCGGCCCGCTGGTCGAACTGACCGGGCAGGTACTCCACGGCGAAGGCCACGCCGTCCTGAGCGGGCAGGGCGGCGGACACGTCGTCCACCTGGGGCTCGGAGAACACGGTCTGCACGGCCCGGGTGAAGGTCTCCTCGTCCAGACCCTCCACGTCATAGCGGTTCAAAAGCCGCAGACCGGTCAGATGGGTGAGGCCCACCAGCGTCCGCAGCTCCTGATAGAGCCCCGCGGCCTCCTGGCGCAGGCGGGGCTTTTTTTCAACATATACACGTCGTACCATTTACTGTCCCTCCAATGCCGCCAGAGCCCGGCGGCCGATGTCATGGCGCAGGTATTTTCCCTCAAAGGAGACGGTGTCCGCGGCGGCGTAGGCGTCGGCCAGGGCCTGACGCAGCGTGGGCGCCGCGGCGGTGATGCCCAGCACCCGGCCGCCGCTGGTGACCAGGGTATCGCCCTCCAGCTTGTCGCCGGCGTGGTAGCAGGTGACGTTTGCCGGGAAGGCGGCGGGGAAGGTGATGGGCTTGCCTTTTTCGTAGTGGGCGGGGTAGCCGCCGGAGGCCAGAATGACGCAGGCGGCGGCGCCGTCGGACCACTCCACGTCCAACTCCCCCAGGGTTTCGTTCTCCACCGCCTGCATGACGGTGAGAAGGTCCGTTTTCAAAAGGGGCAGCACCACCTGGGTCTCCGGGTCGCCGAAGCGGCAGTTGTACTCGATGACCTTGGGGCCGTCGGGGGTGAGCATGAGGCCGAAGTAGAGACAGCCCTTGAAGGGGCAGCCCTCGGCCCGCATGGCCGCCAGGGTGGGCAGGAAGATGGTGTCCATACACACCTGGGCGATGGCCGGAGTGTAGCAGGGGTTGGGGGCCACGGTGCCCATGCCGCCGGTATTGAGGCCGGTGTCGCCGTCCCCGGCCCGCTTGTGGTCCATGGAGGAGACCATGGGACGGATGGCGGTGCCGTCGGTGAAGGCCAGGACGCTGACCTCCGGGCCGGTGAGGAACTGCTCGACGACGATCTCGTTGCCGGAGTCGCCGAAGGCTTTATCCTCCATGATGGTCTTGACGGCGTCGCGGGCCTCGTCCAGGTTCCGGGGGATCAGCACGCCCTTGCCCAGGGCCAGACCGTCGGCCTTGATGACGATGGGGAAGGAGGCGTTCTCCAGATAGGCCATGGCCTCTTTGGGGTCGTGGAAAACCTGATAGTCGGCGGTGGGGATGCCGTACTTTTTCATGAGGTTTTTGGAAAAGACCTTGCTGGACTCGATGCGGGCGGCCTTGGCGTCGGGGCCGAAGCAGGGGATGCCCGCATCGTGGAGGGCGTCCACGCAGCCCAGGGCCAGGGGGTCGTCCGGGGCCACCACGGCGAAGTCCACCTGGTGGCTTGCGGCGAAGTCCACAATGGCGCCGATGTCCTTGGCCCCGATCTGGGGCACGCACACGGCGTCGGCGGCGATGCCGCCGTTGCCGGGCAGGGCGTAGATGGTCTCCACCTCCGGGTTTTCCCGGAGCTTTTTGATGATGGCGTGCTCGCGGCCTCCGCCGCCCACGACCAGAAGTTTCATAGTTCACTCCTCCTACTATCCTGCTCACCGGCCCCAGGCAAGGCCGGGAAAATGATGCCGCCTTGGGCGATTTGCCGAAGGCAGTATTCAATCATGTTCGCCGCGGCGTGTACGTGGCGAACATACTTTGACTCAGCCGCCTGGGGCGGCGTTCACCAGTGACCGATGTCACTGGTGGTGGGAACCAGGGCTCGGGCACAGCCCGGGCACTGGCGAGGGCGCAGCTTGCGGCGCATCCCCTGTCCCCCTCCGACGCAAACCAGCGGAGCGTTTGGGTCGGAAAACGAGGAGCAGCGGAGGGAACCAGGGCTCGGGCATCGCCCGGGCACTGGCGATCCGCAGCTTGCGACGAGTCAGTGGTGGAACAGCCGCATGCCGGTAAAGCACATGGTCATACCGTACTTGTCGGCGGTTTCGATGACGTGGTCGTCCCGGATGGAGCCGCCGGGCTCGGCGATGTACTGGACCCCGGACTTGCGGGCCCGCTCCACGTTGTCGCCGAAGGGGAAGAAGGCGTCGGAGC
>NZ_URDP01000006.1 GCF_900546705.1 uncultured Oscillibacter sp.
CCAGCGGGTCCCCTTCCCGGATCCGCATAGTGCGGCGGATCTCCTTGGGAATCACCACACGTCCCAGGTCGTCGATCCGGCGCACAATACCAGTTGCTTTCATATCGAAAACTCCTTTTGTCTTTCAGATTGCAGGGCTCTCTCCTTGGCAAAAGATAGTATCCGCAGGATTTTTCCCCCTATGCGGCGCCTCTCTTGGTTTCATTTGGCAGTTTTTCCTGCCGCCCGGCCCGGGCAATTTCCCCGTACACTTGCTTTTTTCGCAGAAAAACGTATAATAACCTATATTCTTTACAGAGGTTTTACATTACATTTCTCACACCTCATCACTCCATGCAGAAAGGATCAATACTTTGAAAGCTTCACACTCTCTGCCCAAAGCCCGGCTGCCGCTGCCGTGGACCCTGGTGCTGATGGTGGCGCTGGCCGGATGCATCACGCTGCTGGCCCTGTGGTGCCAGCCCAACGCGCTGCGGACCGTTCTGGGCATCTTTCGGGCCCAGCCCCTTCTGATCGTGCTCAACGCGCTGCCCATCGGACTGCTGGTGGTGATTTTCACCTGTCTCTTCCGCAACGTGTTCTACGGTGCCGCCCTGGTCAATCTCTTCGTATGCGTGCTGTCCATTGCCAACCGCATCAAGCTGGAAGTCCGGGATGAGCCGGTGTTTCCCCGGGACTTTGCCCTTTTGAAAGAGGTAGGCAGCGCCATGGGGTCCTACGACATCCAATACCCCATGGGCACCATCGCCGTGGTCCTTCTTTTCACCCTGGGGCTGGTGGTTTTGGGCGTATTTATCGGATGCAGGCCCTTTCCCCTGTCCCGCCTGCGGGGCTGGGTGGGCCGGCTGCTGGGCGCGGCGGGCGGCGCAGCAGTGCTGGCGGCACTGCTTCTGACCGTCTACGCCTCCGACGATCTTTACAACAGCTTCCGCGTCTCCAACGCCTACTACATTCCCTCCGTCTTCAATGAGCTGGGCTTCCCCTACTGCTTCTGCCACCAGTTCACCACCTATCCCATCGACCGGCCCGATGGCTTTGACAAAGCCACGGCGGCCTCCTGGGAGACCGGCGATCAGCCGGGCCAGGGGCAGAACGTACACCTCATTATGGTCATGGACGAGGCCTTCTCCGATCTGACGGATGACCCCGCCTTTACCTACACGGAGGAAAACGACCCCCTGCCCAACCTCCACGCCCTGGAAAACGGCCCCCACGCCATCAGCGGCCATGTGGTCGTGCCCGGTTTTGCCGGCGGCACTGCCAACACGGAGTTTGACGTGCTCACGGGCATGCAGACCAATGCGCTCTCCGCCTCCACCACCTCCTCGTTCCGGGTGGTGAACCGGAACTTGGACAGCGTGCTGCGGGTGTTCGCCGAAGACGGCTACCACACCTCCTTCTTCCATCCGGGCGACGATTGGTTCTACAACCGGGAAAACGTCTACGACTGGTTCGGTGCCCAGGAGACGGTCTTTGTGGACGAAATGGAGAATCCGGAGTACAAGGGCCGCTGGGTGACGGACGACTACATGGCCGGCTTTATTGAGGACAAGTTCGAACAGGCCGTGTCCGAAGGCCAGCTTCTGTGCAACTACACCACCACCATCCAAAACCATATGTCCTACACGGCGGATAAATACGGCGAGGATTACGTTTACCCGCCGGTGGAGACAAACGCCCAGCTGACCGACGATGTACGCACCATGCTGGAGGTATACATTGAGGGTGCCCGGGACGCGGACGCCATGCTGGGCCGCCTGGTGGACTACTTCTCCCAGACGGACGAGCCGGTGGTGCTGGCCTTCTGGGGCGACCATCTGCCTTACTTGGGTGACAATCAGCTGGCTTATGCCCAGCTGGGCTCTGAGGTGGCCCTGCCGGAGTCGGAACGGGAGGACACGCTCTGCTCCTACGAGACTCCCTATGTGATCTGGGCCAACGACGCCGCCGCCCAGGTGCTGAACTGGGAGGACGCCGTGGAGAGTCTGGATCTGCCCCAGACCAACCGGCTCTCCGCCAGCTTCCTGGGCGCCGCGCTGCTGGAGCTGACCGGCCGGGGTCAGGAGAGTCCCTGGTTCTCCTTCTTGAACCAGCTGCGGCGGGAACTGCCCGTGGTGCAGAAAAAGACCTATATGACCATGGACGGCACCTTCACTTCTCTCATCACCAGCTCCCAGCAGGAGATGATCGACAAGTGGCGTCAGTGGAGCTACTACAAGCTGCGCTACAAGGATGTGGAATAAAAAAAGAGGACTTCCGGATGGAAGTCCTCTTTTTTGCTTCAGACTCTGCGGGCCGCCGCCTGGGGCGAGAGGGGGATGCTGCGGCTGCGGATCAGCTGGATGAACGTCTTGGCGAGCACCGGGTCAAACTGCGTGCCGGCGCCCTTGCTCAGCTCCTCCAGTGCGTATTCCAGAGGCAGTCCGCTGCGGTAGGGGCGGTCTGTGGTCATGGCGTCAAATACGTCCGCGATGGCCAGACACCGGGCCGAAACAGGGATTTCCTCACCGGAGATGCCCCGTGGGTAGCCCCTTCCGTCCCAGCGCTCGTGATGGCCCAGCACCGCCGGAATCAGATAGTCCATCTCCGGCAGGTGGCGGATCATCTCGATGGAGCTGTTCACATGGTCCTTCATGACCCGGTACTCGGAATCTTCCAGCTTCCCGGTCTTGTTTAGGATGTTTTCGGGGATGGAGATCTTGCCGATGTCGTGGAGCAGTCCCGCCGCGTAGATGGTGCGGACCTGGTCGTCGTTGAGTCCGGCGGCCACCGCCAGCGTGGCGGCGTAGCGGGCCACGTTCTTGCTGTGGGCGTAGGTATAGTGGTCCTTGGCGTCGATGGCGGCCGTCAGCGCGGAGATCATGGACAGGGCGGAACGGTACTCCCCGTCCCCCCGCTCAATCCGGTCCACGATGGCGTCAGTCCGCTCCGCCAGGTGCTGGGGCACCAGGTCGGAAGCACCCCGGAAAATGACGATCTGGTCCTTGCCGCCCTGCTTGGCGTTGTACACCGCAAGGTCGGCGTTGTCCATCAGCTCCTTGGCGCTGGAGGCCGCATAGGGTGCCGAGCAGATGCCCACACTGACGGACAGGGGCTTGAGCCGCTGGCGGTCCGGCTTCTGGTTGATCCGTGCCACCCGTGTCTCGATCTCCCGGGCCAGGGTTCTGGCCCGCTGGGTATCCTGCAGCGGCAGCAGCACGGCAAATACCTTGCCGCTGGTGCGGAACACGGTTCCGCCCTCGCCGGTGCTGCGGGTGATGGCCTCGCCGATCCGGCACAATGCCGCGTCGCCCTCCCCCACGCCATAGAGCTGGTTGTAAAGCTTGAAGTCGTCCACGTCGATATACATGAGCGTCAGGCACTCCCTGCCGCAGGACTTGAACTGCTCTTCCAGCTGCTCGACAAAAAAGCGATAGTTGTAGACACCGGTCAGCGGGTCGATCCGTGCCTCCCGGAACATTTTCTCGTAGAGGGCCGCGTTTTTCATGGCGATGGAGGCAATGGAACTGACCGTCTCCAAAAAACCGATCTCCACGGCGTTGAAGTTCCTGCCCCGCTCCTTGGCGGACAGCAGCAGCAGTCCCACAATCTCATCACCGTCCCGCATGGCCGCCACACAGTCAATGTTCAGCCGGCGGAACAGCTCCTTTTCCGTCTCCCAGACGGACAGATACCGGGGACTGTTCCGGAACTCCCCCACAATGAGATAGCTCTCCTGCTCTTTGAGATAGGCAATCTGGGGGCTGTCCTTGGAAATGGAAAACGACAGCGTAGCCAGGGGGCTGGAGCAGTACCGGGCCTGGTACTTGTCTCCCTCCAGCAGGCAGATATACATCTGCTCAATGGGGATCTCCCGGGAGACGACCTGCCCCAGCTTTTCCATGATATCCGCAGTGCTCAGGGACTGGGAGATCTCCGCAGAGAAGTTTTTCACCAGACGGCTCTGCTGCTCTTCCCGGGTGAACATGGCCTCCAGCAGCCGCCGCACCAGAAGGTAGGCAGCCGCCAGGACGCCGGCAAAGGCCACCGACACCACCGTGGTGGCCACCCGCTCCCCCAGTCCCAGCGTTCCTTGGGCAAACATCTGCATGGGAGAGATGAAGTTGGCGGCGGCCAGGATACAGATCAGCGCCAGCACCAGTGCCAGCAGGGAACGGGACACCACCAGCGTCAGCCGGAACATGCGCCGCTTGTAGAGCGCATACATCAAAAGCAGCGCAAAGATAATGCCGGCCAGGGCGTCGAAGGGGAAGGTATTGCCCGGCAGACCCACCTGCAGCAGGTTGCCCGCCAGCATCACCAGCCCGCCGGTGACGATCACCTGGATGCCCGGCGAATGGGCTCCCTGCTCCCGCATGACCTTCATAAGAAGCAGCGCCGTGGCGCCAATGATGGTCACAAACATGACACAGGGGATGACAATGTGCCAGTCCAGACTGTAGGTAAAGAGGGTGGAGCCGTCGGGCATGACCACCGGCGTGGGCGGCTTGAGATAAAAGCCACTGATGGTGCCGGGGATGATAGCCAGGGTCCAGACGGTGAACACTGTCAGCAAAAAGCGGCCCTTCTGCCTGGAGAAGGTGTGCACGAAAAAGTAAAAGAACAATTCCATGCTGAACAGAGCCACCAGAGAGACCTTATACCAAAAGGTCATATCCGGCCACATCTGCAGCCGCATGAGGATGGACCCGCCGGACCACAAAATGGCATCCAGCAGCACTGCCAGAAACGCCCAGATCTCCGGGGTCTTTTTCGTGGCCAGGAACGTGACGAACATCAGCAAAAAGCAGCTGAACGCCGTGATGTTGATATACAGGAAAGGGATGTCGGTCACGGTCTCACGCCCCCTTCCCGTCCGGTTCCGGTCTGCTGGCGCAAAAGGCCCATGATATCCAGCATACCGGGGTTGATCCGGGGCAGGCGGGTACCGATCTTCTGCTCGTAGCCGGCAATGGTGCCGTATTTCAAAATGGTAATCTGCAGAGGCTCCATGTTCAAAAGCTTCTTCAGATCCCCGTAGTCGCTGTCAAAATACTTGAAGTACAGGCTCAGATGCTCCGTGAGCACCGTACGGGTCACCACCTCGCTGGCCTGGGCATCCGGCGGCAGCTCCACATACATGTGCAGGAACGGGTCGTCGTTTTCATTGAATTCCTTTTTCAGCACCCAGTCCCCCAGCTCCAGGCGGCTCAGGCGGATGACCTCCTGCATGGAGGAGGCGGTGATACGGGTAAAGCCCGCAATGTCGATCACGTCCGGCACCCGGTCCACAAAGGTCAGCCGGGGCAGCTGCCCGCTGCCGGCGCTGAGGCAGTGGTACATATCCCCGATGCGGTAGCGCATGAACGCGCCCCCGTGGAGCACGGAGAGCACCAGCTCATAGGTCTCGCCGGTCTGGATCTCGTCCATGAGGCAGGTGCGGGGCTGGTACGTAGGATCGGCCAGATTGCGCCGCATCTCCGATTCGGGGATGAACTCATAGAAGCAGGCATCCGGGAAAAACACCATGCCCCGGTGCTCCCAGTTCTCCGCACCGATGCAGGTGGACTCCGTACCGGCCGCCAGCTCCACCGGAGCGATGCCCCAGGCCCGGGTCAGACGGTCCCGGTAGCACTTGGCGTCCGTTCCGGCGAAGAAAAACGCCTTGAGCCGGAACACATCTCCCGGCATGATAGACCGTCCGTCCCGCCGGCTGACGTATTTTGCCCGCAGGTAGCGCACGGCGTTGCCCGGGGACACCTTCATGTGGTGGCCCCCGCCGCCGCTGCTCCTGCCGAAGCTCTCCGTAATGTAGTTGGCCACGGAGCCGATGCCGAAGAAAAAGTCCACACCACCGCTCATGGCCATGGCAAATCCCTTTTTGATCCGCTGGCTGAAGCTCAGAGCCGAATTGGTGTTGGAATCCGGCAGCCAGGTAAAGCGGATGTCCTCATCAAACAGGGAGGGCATCAATCCCGTGGCATAGGGCAGCGGCGCACCGCCGTACAGAATGCGGTCGCCGGCCTTTAGATCGAAATCGCCCTTTTTCCTGGCGGTGGCCATCATCATGGTGGCCAGCAGGTTGTGCCGGTAGGTGTCCAGCATACTGCGGGTATAGGGCGCCAGCTTGATGGGGCGCAGTCCGCCCTCCCAGGTGGTCTGAATCCACACCGCCGGCTCGGCGCACAGCATCTCCGCCCGCTTGGGCAGCAATACGTCCGCATAATCGGCATAAGTGGTCAGCGGCAGCATCTCCCGGAGCTCTTCAATGGTGTGGGGCTGCTTCCCCCGCAGCAGGAGCTTTCCGATGCCGCTCTCGCTCCAGAGCGTCAGCTGCTCTTCCATCAGCCGGCGCTGGGTGTACATATAATCAGCAAGGCTCATGTCCAAAAAGCCGCAGTACTCCTGCCAGAGCTGTTCATGTGGATATTTCTTCAGCTTATCCTCAAAGCGCATGAGCCCCACCTCCTTATCTCACATTCCGAAACGCGCGGATACTGTCCCTGCTGGGAAGCAAAAACGGTGTGACGGCCTGATAGGCCTCATACCCATCCAGGCGCTCCGGAAACACACACCGATCCTCAAATGCCACAAGTCCCACATTCAGTCCGCTCAGCACCACCGCCTCCCAAAGCGGCAGTCCCGTTGCAGCGGACAAGCAGACATACAATCCGGCAAACCACAGCACACCCGGATGACGGCACAGCGCATACACTCCCGTGGTGCATGCGGCGCGCTTTTGTCCGGGCCGGGCATAGGATGCCTCCACCGGCAGGGCAAAGAACAGCGTATACACCAACAGCGCCAGGAATGCCGCCGCAAGCACAAAAAGCAGGCCCCGTATCCACCCGGAAGCAAGGGGCGTCCCCCGCCGGGCATCCAGGGCCGTGCCGGACACCAGCAGCAGCACCCCCAGGGGAAAGCAGAACTTCAGCTCCCTGCGGGACAGCCGCCAGTCATTATAATCACTGAGAAAAAACAGGGCAAAGGCAGCAATGCCCAGCCAAAACCCCATGGGTCAGGTCCTCCATCCGGCTGCAAAGCCGTACACAATTCCACAAGATTGACTATTTTTCCCTATTATACAAACTTTCCTGTATAAATTCAACAAATTTCCCCTCGACGTTTTTCACAAATCGTATGCATCGAGCATTTATACAAGATATGGGAATCTATGCATCTCAAAAGCCCAATTTCTTGTATATCCCTTTCATTCTGCCAAGATAGCTGCCGTTTTTTTACTATTGTGCACAACCGCTCCGTCAAAACGCAGACAATACGGTTCACGTCTGAGGATGGAAATGCCGGTATACCGCCTCTGCTGTAGGCCGGGGTACGATGGCCGCCAGTGTCTCCACGTCCGCCTCCCGGATGGCCTTGACCGATCCCAGTGCGCGGCGCAGGGCCTCCTTGCGCTTGGGACCCACGCCGGGGATATCATCCAGGGCGGAGCGCAGCGTGGAGCGGGTGTGGCTTTCGTGGTGGTAGGTGATGGCAAAGCGGTGGGTTTCCTCCTGGATCTGTCCGATCAGGGCAAACACCGCCGGGTTGGCCGTCAGGCCGATCTCCCGACCCTGGGGCGTCACCAGCGCCCGGGTCCGATGGCGGTCGTCCTTGACCATGCCGAACACCGGCACCGTCACTCCGAAGGCATCCGCCACTTCCTGGGCAGCCCGGGCGTGGGTTTCGCCGCCGTCGATCAAAAACACGTCCGGCAGCGGCAGGAATTTCTCATCCCCGTCCGATGCCCGCTGGAGCCGGCGGCGCAGCACCTCCTGCATGGAGGCGTAGTCGTCCGGGTGGCCCTGGAGCTCCTTGATGCGGAAGCGGCGGTAGGCCGAGCGCAGGGGCCGCACGCCGCTGTAGACCACCATGGACGCCACAATGTCGCTTTTGCCGGTATTGGAAATGTCGAAGGACTCCATGCGCCGGGGCGGCTGCCCCAGTCCCAACAGGCCAGCCAGCAGCGTCAGGGTGTGGGCCACCCGCTCTTCGGCTGTGGTGGCCCGCTCCGCTTCCTCGGCGGCATTGCGCTGGGCCATGTCTCGAAGGTCCGCCTTTTCCCCCCGCTGGGGCACATGGACCCAGACCTTGTGTCCGGCCCGACGGGTCAGGACCTCTGACAGGCTCTCACACTCGCCGGTGTCCACCGGGAGCAAAATCTCATGGGGCAGCACCGCCCGGGGCAGGTAGTACTGGGCCGTCAGGGCGGAGAGCATCTCCGTCTCCTCTTCCTCGATGGGTGCGGTAAACAGCTCCGTCTCCCGGCCCGTCAGGTTTCCGTTTTCCATGTGCAGCACCGCGTAGCAGCACTTGCCCGCTCCCCGGTACAGTCCCCAGATGTCCGTGTCGGCGCAAAGGCCCGCAATGACCGTCTGTTTTTTGCTCAGGGCGCCGATGGCGTTGATTCGGTCCCGGATGGCAGCCGCCTGCTCAAAGTGCAGTGCCTCCGCCTCCGCCTCCATTTCCGCCGTCATATCCCGCAGCAGCTGCCGGGACTTCCCCTCCAGCAGCTGGCAGGCCTGGTCGATGCGCCGGTTGTACTCCTGGGCCGTCATCTCCGGACGGCAGAATCCGTCGCACCGCCCCATGTGAAAGTTGAGGCAGGGCCGCTCGGCGCCGATATCCCGGGGGAAGCGGCGATTACAGGTGGGCAGACGCAGCGCGGCAAACACCGCGTCCAGGGCCTGGCGGGTCTCATACCGGCCGCCGAAGGGGCCGAAGTACCGGGCGCCGTCATTGGCGTACCGGTTGGCCAGGGTAAAGCGGGGATACGGTTCCCGGGAAAGGCGCACAAAGGGATAGCCCTTATCGTCCTTCAGGAGGATGTTGTATTTGGGGCTGTGGCGTTTGATGAGGGAGTTTTCCAGCACCAGCGCCTCAAATTCACTGGTGACGAAAATCGTATCGAAGTGGTCCACCTGGGAGACCATCTGCCGGGTCTTGGCCGTGTGGGAGGCGCTTTCCTGAAAATACTGGCTCACCCGGTTTTTCAGCTTCTTGGCCTTGCCCACATAGATCACCTTCCCGGTCTTGTCCATCATGAGGTACACACCGGGAACCAGCGGCAGATCATTGGCCTTTTGCCGCAGCTCGTCCTTTGTCATGGCCGTCTCCTTTCCACGCCCGAAAAAAGTAAAAAAGAGGCTCCGCAGATCGCGGAGCCTCCCATGGGGTTCGTTTGAACGTTATTCGCCGAAGTTGTCCTTGACCAGCTCCACCAGGGCGTTGACCGCCTCTTTCTCGTCTGCGCCGTCGGCAATCAGCGTGATGGTCGTGCCCTTCACAATGCCCAGGGACAGCACACCCAGCAGGCTCTTGGCGTTGACACGGCGGTCTTCCTTTTCCACCCAGATCCCGCTTTTGAACTCATTGGCCTTCTGAATAAAGAAAGTGGCAGGTCTTGCATGCAGACCTACTTCGTTGTTAACGGTAATCTCCTGTGTATACATGATGCAGCTCTCCTTTTCTATACCAAGTCAGACTGAACAGCTTCGCATAGCAAGTCAAATTACTATCCTTATCATACCTGCTTTTGCTGGCCGCGTCAACGGCGTTTTTCACAAACATTTTAAAATTTCCCCGGGCCGGGAATTTTTCATTTGGTAGTTTAGCCCATTTTCCGCTGGTTCTATACGGGTTCTTTGGTGTTTTTTTCACCACTTTACCGCTTTTTATAAAAAAAGAGCCGCCGGCAGCCACCGGCGGCTCGCAAATGAAGATCAATAGTTCTCAGCCTTGATCTGGAAGTAGGCCTGGGGGTGCTTGCACACCGGGCACACAGCCGGGGCGCTCTCCGCCACCTCCACATGGCCGCAGTTGCGGCAGAACCACATGACCTTCTCGCCCTTCTTGAAGACCTCACCCTTCTTCAGGTTGTCCAGCAGCTTCAAATACCGCTCCTCATGGGTCTTTTCAATCTTGGCCACACCCTCGAACTGGGCGGCCAGGGCCAGGAAGCCCTCCTCCTCGGCGGTGCGGGCCATCTCGGCATACATCTGGGTCCACTCCTCGTTCTCGCCGGCGGCAGCGGCCACCAGGTTGGCCTCAGTGTTGCCGATGCCGGAGAGGGCCTTGAACCACAGCTTGGCGTGCTCTTTCTCATTGAGCGCCGTCTCCTGGAAGATGGCGGCGATCTGCTCGTAGCCTTCCTTCTTTGCCTGGCTTGCGAAATAATCGTACTTGTTGCGGGCCTGGGACTCCCCCGCAAATGCCTTCCACAGATTGGCTTCCGTCTTGCTGCCCTTGAGTTCCATGTCTGTTTCCCCTTTCAAAAATAGATTTAAGTGCTTCCCTGCTCCGCCGCACAGGCGGGGCAAAGTCCGAAAAAACACAGGCTGTGATACTCCACCACCCGTCCGTCCCCCGATGTCAGGGCATCCAGGGACGCATCGTAGGCAATGGGCAAATCCGACACGGCGCCGCAGCGCACGCAGCGAAAATGGGTATGGGGCTGGGTGACTGCGTCAAACCGGGCTACAGGTCCCGGCAGTTCCATGATCCGTCCCTCCTGGGCCATCTGCCGCAGGTTCCGGTACACGGTGCCCAGGCTCAGCCGGGGCATTTGGGGTTTGAGGTGCTCATAGACCATCTCGGCGGTGGGGTGCTCCGCCGTAGCACAAACGGCCTGATAAATCTGCTCCCGCTGGCGGGAAAATCGGCGCTCCTGCATATCCCGCCTCCTTAATTGTAATAATTACTGATATTGTTATAGCACAACTTTTTGAAATGTGCAAGTATTTTTTCAGTTTTTTCCGCTGCTAATTTGCAGCGGAGCGCAAACAATACCCTTGGGTATCGCGCAACGATTCTTCCCGAAAAAGGAGGAGCAACTACCTTGAAACGAGCTCTTGCACTGTTTGGCGCGGCGCTGCTGGCGGCGTTCTGTCTGACCGCCTGCGGGCAGGATCAGAAGAACGACTCCAACAGCACCAACGACGCCGTCCTGAACGGGACGGATGAAAAGGAAAACACCCACGGCGACGGTCTGATGGGTGACATGGTCCAGGGCACAGAGGACCTGGCCGAGGACGCCAAGGACGGCGTGGAGGATGCAGCGGAAGGCGTGGAAAAAGGCGTGGACGATGTGACCGACACCGCCGAAAACGCCGGGAAAGCCATGAAGCGGTCCGTGGAGGAAGGCGGTGTTTCCTATGGGGAAATGCTGGATAACGCCCGCGTCCACGACACAGACGGCAATCTGAACGACCACGAAAACGCCGTGACCCCCGGCTGGGACGGCTGATTCCTGCGCCGGAAAAAACAGGACGGGAGATACTCCCGTCCTGTTTTTCCCGTTTTATGCCTGCAAAATACATGCTTCCAGTTCCAGCGGTGTGTCTGCCAGGAAATCTGCGCCGGCCTCCGCCAGCTCCTGCCGTTCCCGGAAGCCCCAGGTGACACCGCAGGCGCAAAGCCCGGCGTTATGTCCCGTGTGGATATCCACGGCGCTGTCGCCCACAAACAAAGTCTCCTGTTTCTCCGCACCCAGCAGGGCCAGAATCTGCTCCACCCCGGTGGGGTCCGGCTTCACCGGCACACCGGGCAGTTTCCCCCGCACCAGATCAAACACGCCGTCAAAAAAGTGACGGATGATTACCTGGCTGAAGTCATCGGCCTTGTTGGAATACACCGCAAGACGCAGTCCTTGCTCCTTCAATCGCTTCAGCAGCGCCGGAATGCCGTCGTAGGGCGCCGTCTTGTCCAGATTGTGGGCGCCGTAATAGGCGGAAAACTGCCGGAGCGTCTCCTCCAGCCGCGCCGGGTTCCGGCAGTCGGCCGGAGAGAACCGGGAAACCAGATTGGGAATGCCGTGGCCCACCATGTGGCGGAACTGATCCACCGTATACTCCGGCCAGCCGTTTTGCCGGCAGACCCAGTTGCCCGCCCCCGCCAGGTCCTCAATAGTATTCAAAAGTGTGCCGTCCAGATCAAAAATCACTGTTTTGTACATATGCTGCTTCCCTGCCTGTTCCGTTTGTTTTTTCACATTGTAGCAGGCGCCGCTTCCACCCACAAGAGACAAAGCGACAAAAAAGCCGCCGGACCGGCGGCTTTTTTCATGGGCTTCTCATGCAAGCGGACACAGTTCCACACCGGCGGCAGTCAGAATGGCCGTCTCGGCAAAGCCCGCGGTCCGGGCGATCTCGGATGCCTGTTCATAGCCGAAGAGCAGATGCTCCTTTCGGTGGGCGTCGGCCGTCAGGATGATGTTTCCCCCCATCTCCCGCCACTCCCGCAGCAGGAAGAGGGCCGGATAGGGAGCAGTCCGGTACCCCCGGGAGACGCCGCCGGTGTTGATCTCCAGCAGCGTTTTGTCCGGATCGGTCCGGTGCAGGGCCTCCAGAGCCGCGGCACGGTACCGGGGCGATTCCTCGTCAAAAAAACGGCTGCCGGCGTTGAGCTTGGTAATCAGGTCGATGTGGCCGAGAATGGTGGGCCGCCGCTCCGCCACCTGGCCTACCGCCCGGAAATAGCCCTCGGTCACCGCCAGGGCGTCCCCGCCGAACATCTCGTCCCGGCAGGCGGCAAACTGTTCCGCGCTCCAGTCCGCCGCGTAGTAGACGCCCTCCGCTGAGCGCTGGTAGTGGACGCTGCCGATCCAGTAGTCGAACCCCTCCGGCGTCACGTCCGACCAGCTGTCCCACTCAATGCCCGAGAGCACCTCCATCCGCCCGGCATACTGCTCCCGCACCGCCGCGATGGCCGCCCGGTAGGCGGTCATATCCCGGGGCAGCACCGCCCCGGCATCGGAGGGGATGGGCGTATGCGCATGGCAGGAAATGCCGAAATATTGAACGTTTTGCGCACTGGCAGCAGCAGCCATGGCCTCCAGCGGGTCCCGTCCGTCGCAGAAGTCCGCGTGGTTGTGGACGGAGCAGCACCAAGGCGTCCGTTTCATTGCATCCGCTCCTGCTTGACCTTGTGGTCTACCACGTGGCGTTTTTCCAGCTCCGCCGTGATGTCCTGGACGGAGATGCCCATCTGCACCATCAGCACCATCACATGGTAAGTGAGGTCCGCGATCTCAAAAATGGTCTCCTCCTTGTCCTCCTTGCGGCCGCCGATGATGACCTCCGTGCACTCCTCGCCTACCTTCTTGAGGATCTTGTCCAGTCCCTTCTCAAAAAGGTAGCTGGTGTAGCTGCCCTCCTTGGGCTGCGTTTTGCGGCCCTGAATGAGCCGATAGAGGCCCTCGTAGCTGAAGGCCTTGAGCTCCTCGGAAAGATACACCGGCTGGAAAAAACAGCTCTCCGCTCCCGTGTGGCAGGCGGGGCCGTCCTTGACTACCTCCACCACCAGGGCATCGGCGTCGCAGTCAGCGGTGATGGACACCACATGCTGCACATTGCCGGAGGTCTCCCCCTTGCGCCAAAGCTCCCGGCGGCTGCGGCTCCAGAAGCAGGTGCGGCCCTCGTCAATGGTGATGGCCAGGCTCTCGGCGTTCATGTAGGCCAGTGTCAGCACTTCCTTGGTATAGTGATCCTGCACGATGGCGGGAATCAGCCCGTTTTCGTCAAATTTCAGTTCCATATCGTATATCTCCGTCTTAATATTACAATTTGTATTGGAATTCGTCCCGTTTCACGGTCACAGCCGCATCTCCACACCCCGCTCCCGGAGGAAGCGCTTGAGGTCCTTGATGTCCACCTGGCCCGTGTGGAAAATGGAGGCAGCCAGTCCCGCGTCAATCCCGGGATGGGTGAAGAGGGCGGCAAAGTCCTCCATCTTCCCGGCCCCGCCGCTGGCGATGATTGGCACGTCCACCCGGGCAGCCAGGGCGTCCAGCATCTCCAGGTCGAAGCCCTGCTTCACACCGTCGGTATCGATGGAATTGAGCACAATCTCGCCTGCGCCCGCCGCCACGCCCCGGACAGCCCAGTCCATGGCATCGATGCCCGTATCCTCCCGGCCGCCCTTGGCAAAGAGGCGGAAGTGCCCCTCCACCCGCTTGACGTCCATGCTGAGCACCACGCACTGGTCACCGTACCGCTTGGCCGCCGCACCGATGAGGGACGGGTCGGCAATGGCGCCGGAGTTGACGCTGACCTTGTCCGCTCCGCACTTGAGGACCCGGTCAAAATCCTCCACCGTACGGATGCCGCCGCCTACGGTCAACGGGATGAACACCTCCGAGGCCACCGCCCGCAAAATGTCCGTAAACAGCGCCCGGCCCTCAGCGGAGGCAGTGATATCGTAGAACACCAGCTCGTCCGCTCCGGCGGTATTGTAGAACCGGGCCATCTCCACCGGGTCCGCCATGTCCTTCAAACCCTGAAAATTGGTCCCCTTCACTACCCGGCCGTCCTTGACATCCAGGCAGGGGATGATCCGTTTGGCTAACACAGGCCCTCCTCCTTTAAAACCGTTTTCAGATCCAGCCGCCCCGTATAGAGGGCCTTGCCTAGAATGGCCGCGTCTACCCCCATGTCCCGCAGGCGCCGCAGCTCCTCCAGGCTGGAGATGCCGCCGGAGGCGGTGACGGACAGCCCCTGAATCTGCACCAGCTGTTCATAGAGAGGCAGGTTGGTGCCCTGCTCCGCTCCGTCCCGGGAGATGTCCGTATAGATGACGGTGCCCACACCGGCGTCCCGGAGGCGCCGGCAGAAGTCCACGCCCTTCTCCCCGGACGTCTCCTCCCAGCCGCTGACGGCCACATACCCGTCCCGGGCGTCCACGCCCACGGCGATTTTCTCTCCGTAGCGCCGGGCCATCTCCTTTGTAAAGTTAAAGTCCTTCACGGCAGCAGTCCCCAAGATGCACCGGTTGACGCCCATGGCGAGATACTGCTCGATGCGCTCCTGGGAGCGGATGCCGCCGCCCACCTCGATGTAAAGCCCTCCCTGACGGGCCAGGGCGGCAATGCTCTCAAAGTTTTCGGCGGTGCCGGACCGGGCGCCGTCCAGGTCCACTACATGGAGGTATCTGGCTCCGGCTTCCAGGAAGTCCCGGGCCACGGCACAGGGGTCCGTGCCGTAGACGGTCATCTGGTCGTAATCTCCCTGGTACAGCCGTACCACCTGTCCGCCCCGCAGGTCGATGGCGGGAAAAATTTGCATAGTCTGCTCCTCTCCGCCGCATCCAGGCGGCGTTCTCACGGGACAAAACGTCCCTCTGTCAAAGGTGTTCCTTGCAGGAGATGGTCTCCACATCCAGCCGGAACACGCATACGCTCTCCAGCATCCGCCGGTCAAACGTCCACGTTTCCCGACCGGTGCACTGGCGCATAATGGCCGCAAGCCCCTCCCGGCACTCCTCCGGGGACTCCACCACCGTTACCGTACCCGTGCCGATGATGCTTTGAAACGCGGCGGAATAGCCGCAGGGAACCGTGCTCTCGTGCAGGCAGTAACCGGTATCCATCTCGAATCCGGCCCGCCCGTACCGCTCAATAAGTGCCAGCTTGCGCCCCTCCCGGGCTCCGTGAAAGTAAAGGGACCACCGGCCGTTCCGCTCCAAAAGTCCAAAGTGGAGCGGTACCACGTATACCTCGTCTCCGTCCCGGAGTCCCAGACGGCAGCAGCTGCATCTAGATGCAATCTCCCGGATTCTGCCCGGGTCTTTCACTTCCCGATCCTCTCGCCGCATATGCGCTCTCCTCACAGCTCCCCGAAAGCCTTCAGAATCCGCAGTCCCGTGTCTCCGGACTTCTCCGGGTGGAACTGGGTGCCCCACACGTTTCCGCGGCGCACCGCGCCGGTGACGGCCACGCCGCCGTACTGAGACACGGCCAGGGTGCTCTCGGCGCAGCGGCGGGCGTAGTAGCTGTGGACGTAGTAAACATATTCGCCCGGCTCCACATACCGCAGCAGCGGGTCCGCCCGGCGGATCTCCAGGCTGTTCCAGCCCATATGGGGCACCTTGCAGCTCTGGTCCGTCAGGTCCTCCCGCAGCGGCGCCACCTCGCCGGTGATGAGTCCCAGTCCCGGGTGCTCGCCGTACTCAAAGCTCCGGTCAAAGAGCAGCTGCATCCCAAGGCAGATGCCCAAAAGGGGCTTCTTCTCCGCCTCCTCCAGCAGCACTCCCGTCAGCCCGGAGTCATCCAGCCGGGCCCGGGCATCTCCGAAGGCGCCCACGCCGGGCAAAATGATCCTCTCTGCCCGACGCAGCACCTGGGCATCGGCACTCACCTGGGCCTCCAGGCCCAGATACCGCAGGCTGGAGCACAGGGAAAACAGGTTGCCCACACCGTAATCCACAATGGCAATCATGACGTTCCTCCTTACAAAAGGCCCTTGGTGCTGGGAATTTCCCCGGCATGCTTTTCATCCAGGGCCACAGCCTCCTTCAGTGCCCGGCCGGCCCCCTTGAACGACGCCTCCAGAATGTGGTGGGTGTTCTCCCCGGCAAGCTGGTAAAAATGCAGCGCCCCGGGGCAATGGCGCACAAAGCCCAGCCAGAACTCCTTGGCCAGCTCCGTGTCGAAGGTACCCACCTTGGCGGCAGGCAGCGTCACGTTCCAGCCCAGATAATCCCGGCCGGAGAGATCGCAGCCCACCAGCACCAGCGTCTCGTCCATGGGCAGCAGAAACTGCCCGTAGCGGCGGATGCCCCGCTTATCCCCCAGCGCCTTGGTAAACGCCTGGCCCAGGGCGATGCCCACGTCCTCCACCGTGTGGTGGTCGTCCACCTGGGTGTCCCCCCGGCAGGTGAGCGTCAGGTCAAAGTCGCCGTGGCGGGCAAAGAGGGTCAGCATATGATCCAGGAAGCCGCAGCCGGTGTCGATTTGGCCCACACCGGTGCCGTCCAGGTTCAGTTTCAGGGAGATCTTCGTCTCCAGGGTGTTGCGCTCCAATGCCGCAGTTCGCATATGATTCCTCCTTTATCCCAGCAGGGCCGACGCCGCAGCAACCAGCGCTTCCATCTGCTGCCGGCTGCCCACGGTGATGCGGACGAAGTCCCGGGTGCGGGGGCCGTCGAACCAGCGCACCAGAATGCCCCGGTCCTTGAGTCCCTGGTACAGGGCCTGTCCGCCCAGGCGGGGCGGCTTTGCAAACAGGAAGTTGGCCGCCGAGGGCAGCACGAAAAAGCCCAGATCCTCCAGGGCCGACGCACTCCACGCCCGGTTTTCCCGGATGGCGGCGCAGCAGCGAACAAAGTAGTCGGTGTCCTCCATGGCCGCCACCGCCGCCGCCATGGACAGCCGGTTCACATTGTAGGGGTTGAAGCTGTACTTCACCCGGTTGAGGCCCTGGATGAGCTCTGGGCTGCCCAGGGCAAAGCCCACCCGTCCGCCGGCCAGGGAGCGGCTTTTGGACATGGTCTGCACCACCAGGAGATTATCGTACTCCGCAATGAGGGAGACACAGCTCTCGGCGCCGAAGTCCACGTAGGCCTCGTCCACCACCACGACCCGGTTCCGGTCGGACTCCAGCAGACGACGGATATCCCCCGGCGGCAGGGCAAGGCCCGTGGGGGCGTTGGGATTGGCGATGAACACGGTGCCGGGGAAGGCCATATAGTCCTCCACCCGCAGGGAAAAGTCCTCCCGCAGGGGAACGCGGGTAGCCTCCAGGCCGAACAGCGCCGTCTGGGCCTGGTAGAACCCGTAGGTCACATCGGCGTAGGCCACGCTCTTTCCCTGGCCGCAGAAGGCCCGGAAGGTAAAGGCCAGGATCTCGTCAGAGCCGTTGCCCGCCAGGACGTTCTCCTCTTTCAGCCCGTAATACCGGGCAATGGCCCGGTGCAGCGCGGCACAGGTGGGGTCGGAGTAAAGCTGGAGCGCCTGGGCGTCCGCCCCGGCCACCGCCTTGGCCACCGCCGGAGAGGGCGGGAACGGGCTTTCATTGGTGTTGAGTTTGATGTATTGCTGATCCCGGGGCTGTTCGCCGGGGGTATAGGGTGCCAGACGCGCGGCCTCCGGAGAGAGAAAACGGCTCATGACTGTGCCTCCTTGTTCAGTTGATCCGCCCGGGCACATACGGAGCGGGCGTGGGCCTCCAGCCCCTCCCGCCGGGCAAACTCCGCAATCCGGGGCGCCGCATCGGCCAGGGCCTGGGGGGTGTAATAGAGAAAGCTGGAGCGTTTGCAGAAGTCATCCACTCCAAGCGGGCTGGAAAAACGGGCGGTGCCGGAGGTGGGAAGCGTGTGGTTGGGACCGGCAAAGTAGTCGCCCAGCGCCTCCGGGGCGCTGGAACCCAGGAACACGCTGCCGGCGTTTTTTACCAGAGGCAGCAGAGCGAAGGGGTCCTGCACACACAGCTCCAGATGCTCCGGTGCGATGCGGTTGGCTGCCGCCACCGCCGCTTCCAGGCTGTCCGAGAGCAGGATCTTCCCGCCGCCGGAGAGGGCCTTTTCCACAATGTCCCGCCGGGGAAGCGTGGCGGACTGTACTTCCAGCTCCCGCTGCACCTGCCGGGCAAGGGCCGGACTGGTGGTCACCAGCACCGCGCAGGCGCGTATGTCGTGCTCTGCCTGGGAGAGAAGATCTGCCGCCACACAGCGGGCGTCGGCACCCTCGTCCGCCACCACTAAGATCTCGCTGGGCCCTGCGATCATGTCGATGCCCACCTGTCCGAACACCTTGCGCTTGGCAGTGGCCACATAGATGCCGCCGGGGCCCACAATTTTATCCACCGCCGGAACACTCTCAGTCCCATAGGCCAGTGCCGCCACCGCCTGGGCACCGCCGATTTTGAAAATTCGGTCCGCGCCGGCGATCTTCGCCGCCGCCAGGGCCTCGTCGCTGATGTTGCCCGTCTTGTCCGGCGGCGTCACCACCACGATTTTCTCCACGCCGGCAATGCGGGCGGGGATCACATTCATCAAAATCGTGGAGGGAAACGCCTCCGGGCTCCGGGGAACGCACACACCCACCCGGGCGATGGGCGTATACCGCTGGCCCATGACGATACCGGGGCGGTCCGTGATGACAAAGTCCTGATGTACCTGACGGCTGTGGAAGGCCCGGATGTTCTCCGCCGCCTGCCGGAGCGTCTGGCGGAACGGCTCATCCAGCCGCTCCCAGGCCGCCTCCAGCTCCTCCGCCGTCACCTCCAGCCCATCCAGCTCCGCTCCGTCAAACTGTCGGGTATAGCGGCGCAGCGCCTCGTCGCCGTTTTGCCGCACGTCGGCAATCACCGCGTCCACCGCGGCGCCCACGTCCGCCTCCTGCCGGATGTCCCGGTTCAATATCTGCTCCGGCGCCAGATTGTTCAATTCGTAAATGGGAATCACTGCTCCGTCACCTCCGCCAGTTTCTGCACCAGCGCGTCGATGCGCGCCCGCTTGAACAGATAGCTTGCCCGGTTTGCAATCAGCCGGGCAGAGATGGGCATAAACTCCGTGATGACCTTCAGGTCGTTTTCCCGGAGGGTGGTGCCTGTCTCCACAATATCCACGATCACATCGCTCAGCCCCAGAATGGGCGCCAGCTCGATGGAGCCGTTGAGCTTGATGACATCAATGTCCCGGCCCAGACCGGCGTAGTAGTCCTTGGCGATGTTGACGAACTTGGTAGCTACCCGCAGCGTCCTGCCGGGGTCGTCCGTAAAGTCCTTTGGCCCCGCCACACACATGCGGCACCGGCCCAGGCCTGTGTCCAGCAGCTCGTAGACGTCCGCTCCGGACTCCGTCAGAATGTCCTTGCCCACAATGCCGATATCGGCGGCGCCCCGCTCCACATAGATGGCCACATCGCTGGGCTTGACCAGGAAATACCGGATGCCCGCCGCGGGGTTTTCCACCACCAGCCGGCGGCTGTCGGCGTAGCCCTCCGGGCAGCCGCAGCCCACACCGGAGAGCAGGTCGTAGACCTTGTCGCCCAGGCGTCCCTTGGGCAGCGCCACACTGAGCATCTCCCGCCCGTCGGCCCGCACCGGCGATGCGTCCAGGCTGTCCAGCTCATCCAGGTACAGGGCAAACCCGATGGCCCGGGCGCCGGGCCGGAACTGTGCGGCCAGGGGGTCATACCGTCCGCCCTTGAGGACCGCGCCGGGCACCCCCAGCAAATACCCCTGAAGCACCAGGCCGTTGTAGTAGTCCATATCGTTGACCAGCGCCAGATCCAACCGCAGAGACTCCGTCTGGCCCCGGGCCTCCAGTGCGCCGCAGACCGTCCGTAGCTCCGCCAGTGCCCCGCCCATGGCGGCATTGAGGGCCATGGGCTCCGCCTGGGAGAGTACCTGCTGCCATGGGCCGCTTAGAGACGTCATGCGGCACAGGGCATCCGTTCCCTGGCGGGACAGCCCCGCCGCCTGGGCCGCCTTCCGCAGCTCGTGGGCGTTTTTGTCCCGGATGCACTCCAGCAGACGGCTCCGGGTCTCCTCCGGCGCGCCCACGGCGTCAAAGAGGCCGGTGACAAAGCCCATGTGGCTGATCTCCAGCACAAAGTCCCTCTCTGTCAGCGCCAGGCTCTCCATGGCCAGCGACACCGTCTCCGCCGTGACCGCATCGTCCACGGCGCCGATGCACTCCAGACCCATCTGGCTGATCTCCCGGAAGGTGTGGCTCTCCCCGCTGGGACGGTAGACGTTTTCCAGATAGTAGTAGCGCCCGCAGCTTCCCGGCTCCACCGGAGCATTTTTGGCAATGGAGAGGGTCACATCCGGCTTGAGCGCCAGCAGCCGCCCGTCCAGGTCCGTAAAGGTGATGACCTGTTCACTGGGCAGGAAACGGCGGTTTTCCCGATAGAGTCCGTATTCTTCAAATCGACCCATATGGTATTTTTGAAAGCCCGACTGTTCGTAGCGCATCCGCAGCCGCAATGAAAGCCGCTCCTGTGGCTTGAGCATATTCAGATCCAGTTCCATGGTATCCCCTCCCGGCCCCTCCGGGCCCTTGTTGTCGCGCTCTATTTTACTTTATTTTATTAGCAAAGTAAAGTGGTAATTCGGTAGTAAGTGAAATTCGCCATTGTGTACAAAACCAGATTGTCTCTCTCCGTTGATATAGGGTGATTTTACACCCTGTGCCTGCACTTTACAATGGCGCGCTTTGTCCGGCGGAACCGGTTTTTTCCGAAGAATTTTCTTTTTCTTACATATATAAATCAATTATTGCACAGCCTTGTCTTATTATCAAATACAAAGCAGATTGGAGATGTGGAGCAATTTTTATGAAACGAAGTACCCCTTTATGTCGCCATATTGGCGGAAAAGTCCGCTATTTCCGAAAGGAACGGGGCATGACCCAGGAGGAGCTGGCCGCACGCCTGCAGACCCGGGGCTGCAACATCACCCGGGCCATGGTGGGGCACATCGAAACAGGCTACCGTACGGCCTCGGTATTTGAGATCGACATGCTGGTGGACGTGCTGGGGATTGACTACAACGCCCTGTTCGCCCGGGACTGAAAAAGCGCCGGCGGGACTGGACTTCCGCCGGCGCCTTTGATACAATAAACCTGTTTTATTTCCCCGCCGCCCGTTTGCCGGTGCGGCGGAGCAGCATCAAGGAGGTCTCCTATGTATACACTGTCTGAAAACTGCCCCCGCCGGGACGTCTGCGTGCAAAACGGCAAGGGGCTCATCCACATCAAGGACCTGACGGACGCGGAGGGCCTGTACGGACACGGCCGCATGTTCGCCCACGTGACCGTGGACCCCGGCTGCTCCATCGGCTATCACGACCATCAGCATGAGACGGAGTTCTATTACATCATCAAGGGCGAAGCCGTGTTCAACGACGACGGCAAGGAGGTCATCGTCCACCCCGGCGACATCTGCGCCACGGGATACGGCCAGCACCACGGGCTGGAAAACCGCACCGGCGAGCCGGTGGAGCTCATCGCTCTGATCGCCTGCGAATAACCTCAGCAAAAAGAACGGCACTGCCGTTCTTTTTTTTGCGCCCGTGAAAGGATTCTCCCCCCTGCGTCGTATCCTTTATGAGCGCGCTTCAAAGGAGCTGATCGATATGAACACCACGCAGCGGGCGGAATATCTGGCGCAGACCTACGCCGACGCCATTCTCCGCCTGAGCTATACCTATCTGAAAAACACCCACGACGCCCAGGATATCTGCCAGACGGTATTTGTCCGATTGCTGACGGAGCCCAGGAAGTTCGACAGTCCCGCCCACGAGCGGGCCTACATTTTGCGCATGGCAGCCAACGCCTGCAAGGACATTTTGAAAAGTCCCTGGCGCAGGCGCACCTGCTCCATGGAGGCCGCCGCAGACGCTGCGGCCCCGGAGATGCCCGACGGAGCCGTGCTGGAGGCGGTGAGCTCTCTGCCGCCCCACTACCGCTCGGTCATCTATCTCTACTACTACGAGGGCTACCAGGCCGGAGAGATCGCGCAGATCCTGGGAGTGCCCACCGCCACCGTTCACACCCGCCTGGCCCGTGGCCGGGCGAAACTGAAAACCATGCTGGGAGGTATGGAATATGAACCATCTGTCTGAATACCAGTCCGCCCTCAACACCCTGCACTTCACGCCCGAGCAGAAGGCCGATATTGCCCGCCGGGCCGCGGCCGCCGCAGCCGCCCCGGTCAAAAAGCCCCGCCATGTACTCCGCACCGCCCTCATTGCCGCCGCCATGGCCGCCATATTGGCAGCAGGAGCCGGAGCCGCCGGCGTGCTTCCCTCTCCCGTGGAGGTGCTCGCCCCCATCTTCGGCGGCAGCTCCGCCCAGACGGAGATCATCGATAAGATCGGCTATCCGGTGGACGCCGGTGATACCGACAGCGGCATCACCGTCACCGCCGACGCGGTCCTGGGCGATGCGTACAACGCCGCCGTTGTCTTCACGTTCCGCACCGACGACGGTTCCCCCATCCTGCCCGACGGAATCAGTGCCGAATCCCTGCTGGTCCGGGGCGGCGGCGCTTCCGTGGACATTCTCGGCGGCACCCACGGCGGCGCCTGGTTCGTGGATGAGACGCCGGGAGACGACACCGTGCAGATGGTGCAGACCATCAGCTCCGACCGCTCGCTGATCGGCGCCTCTGCCGACGCGGAGTTTGACGGGCTCTACCGCTGGGACGATGAGCAAGGCGAGGCCGTCCCCCTGGCGGACGGCCATTGGAAATTCCGCTTCAAACTGGGCTACGAGGACACCTCCGTCACGCTGGGCGGCGGGGAGACCTTTACCCAGAACGGCATGACCTTCACAGTGGACGCCGTGACCATTTCTCCGGTGGCTTTCAAGGTGGACTATACCGTGGACAGCCAGATGCCCCAGTCCGATTCCCCCAGCGGCCAGCTGAGCCAGGAGGACCAGCGGGCACAGCAGCGGTACTTTGAAAATGTGGAGATCCTGCTGGTCAAGACCGACGGCACCGTCATCGATCTGAGCCCCTCCGGCGGCAGCATCTCCCCCCAGGACGGCGTGACCGTCTGCTCCAAAAACGGTGTGTTCTCCCAGATTTTGCCCATGGAGGAGCTGGATTACATCAGCGTCGGCGGCATTCACTACGCGCTCAATGAGGCCTGAGGCCGTTTCTTCCGATTGACGAACCGCCCCGGAGCCTGCTATGATAAGGTGGAATCCATATGAGGAGGCACGCAGATGGACCCCACCAAACGTATGATCCGGAAGATCGACAGAGACGCCCAGTATTTTGTGGCCAAGGCGCTGGGGCACTCCTCCCTGAGCCTTTCCGACTATGACATGATTCACACGGTCAACCACAACCCGGGCATCACCCAGGAGGAGCTGCGGAAAAAATACAGTCAGGACAAGAGCACCATTGCCCGCAGGGCTGCCAAGCTGGAAAAAGAGGGGTACATTGTGCGCCGCCCCCACCCGGTGGACGGCCGGCGCAAGCAGCTCTTCATTACGGAAAAGGGCGCGCTGCTGCGGGACGCCAAGGTGGAGGCGGAGTCGTTCTTCTTCCAGTGGCTCACCGCCTCCCTGACGCCGGAGGAGCTGGGGCAGCTCTGTCCCCTGCTCGAGCGCATCCAGGCCCGCAGCCGGGAGGAGCGGCAGGCCCAATTCCGAACTCTGCTGGCGCTGTATGCCTCCTCCCATTCGTCCAAAGAACCGGAGAAATAAAAAAGCGGGAACTTTCGTTCCCGCTTTTTTTATGTGGTTTTTCCCAGAAGCTCCTCCGCCTGGGCCTGGTCCTCCGGCCGGACGGAGACATAATAGATTCGCCGGTCGATCCAGCCGTTAGGGCCATAGTTGCGCCGGTCGATCTTGGCGCCGCAGCCGCAGATGGGCATTTCACTTTCATAGGAGCCGGACTCCATGATCTTGATGCCGGCAGCCTTCAGTTTTTCCCGGGCGGCCTTCCAGGCGGCCTTGTCCCCCTGGACCCGATAGGCCACCACCCGTTTGCCGAACAGGGCCATCACTCACTCCTTTTCAAAGAGCGCCGCCAAAGACCGGTTGAAAGGCGGACGGCAGATGCCCTTTTCCGTGATGATGGCGGTAATGAGGTCGTGGTCCGTCACATCAAAGGCGGGGTTGTAGCACTTGACGCCCTCCGGCGCCATGGGCTTTGCATACCAGAGGGAACGGATCTCCTCCGGGTCCCGCAGCTCAATGGGAATGTGGGCGCCGTCGGGGCAGTCCATGTCAATGGTGGAGGTGGGCCCCAGCACATAGAAGGGGATGCCGTAGTGCCGGGCCAGAATGGCCACGCCGCTGGTACCGATCTTGTTGGCCGTGTCGCCGTTGGCGGCCACCCGGTCACAGCCTACGAAGCAGGCCTGCACCCACCCGTTTTTCATGACGATGGAGGCCATGTTGTCACAGATGAGGGTCACGTCCACGCCGCCCTTTTGCAGCTCGTAGCTGGTTAGGCGCGCGCCCTGAAGCAGGGGCCGGGTCTCGTCGGCGAACACGCGGATCTTCTTCCCCTCCTCCGCCGCCATCAGCAGCGCCCCCTGGGCGGTGCCGTAGCGGGAAGTTGCCAGAGGGCCGGCGTTGCAGTGGGTCAGCACGCCGTCGCCGTCTTTGATGAGGCTGGCGCCGTAACGGGAGATGGCCGTGCACATGGCGATGTCCTCTTCCTGGATGGCCGCCGCCCGCGCATACAGTGCATCCAGCACCGCCGCCCGGCCCTCCGCCCGGTGGAGTCGGGCAGTGTCCAGCATGGAGCGGATGGCCCAGCTGAGGTTCACCGCCGTGGGGCGGGAACTGTTGAGATACGTCCCCAGCTCCTCCAGGCCCTTCCAGAACGCCTCTTCTTCCTCCGGCAGCGCCCGGGCCATGGCGTACATGCCGTAGGCGGCGCAGATGCCGATGGCCGGGGCGCCCCGCACCCGCAGGAGCTTGATGGCGTCGTATACGTCCTCTGCCGTCTCCAGGCGCAGCTCCCGCTCTTCACCCGGCAGCAGCGTCTGGTCGATGATGTACAGGGCCTCCTGCGTCTTGTCGTAGCGAATGTTTCGCACAGGTACGTTCATGGGTTGTCCTCCGTTTACACTTTTACGATAAAGCCCTCTTTCCGGGGCTTGGGGGCGGGCACATCTCCGTCGATGTAGCCCAGGATGCAGTTGCCCACACCCCGCAGCGTCTCCGGCAGTCCCCACTTGCGCAGCAGGGCCTTGCCCTCCGGCATGTCAAAAAGCTCCATGGCCCGGTTGATCCAGCAAGAGCCGACGCCCAGGGACCACGCCGCCGTCATCAGATTGCCCATGACCAGCGAGCCGTCCTGGAGCCAGTTGACCTGCTCCCCGTCCGCCAGCACGACCACCACCGTGGGCGCGCCGTAGAAGGGATCCGCGCCGGGATTTCCCTGGATCCGGGCGTTGAGTCCGGACATATAGGCGATGGTCTCCGGGTCCTGCACCACCACCATCACCGCTGTCTGAAGCCCCTTGCCGGAGGCGGCCCAGGTGCCCGCGTCCAGAATGGCGTCCAGCTCCTCAGGCTTGATCTGCTCCTTTTGATAGCGGCGGATGCTGCGCCGCTCACGCAATACCCGCAGAGTCTCGTTCATAAAGATTCCCGCCTTTCTTGATTGGTTTTCTTTTTTATTGTACCACGCCGCCGCCGTCCGGGAAAGAGGGTTTGCGTCCTGCGGCGCAAATTCCCCCAGCGCCGGCCGCTCAGCGGTTTTGGCGCATATGTTCCGCTTCGGGCGCATAGGATGGAGCAACAAGAGGCGGGGAGTGTTGTGCTTTGAAGGGAAACATGGAGGAGCGGGCGGAACGCCTGGCGCAGTACATGATCGAAAACCGGACCACCGTCCGCGCCGCCGCGCAGAAGTTCGGCATCAGCAAGTCCACGGTCCACAAGGACATTTCCGAGCGCCTGCCCCAGTTCAACCGGGCGCTCTACAATCAGGTCAAGGAAATTTTGGAAGTCAACAAGGCCCAGCGCCATATCCGGGGCGGTATCGCCACCCGAAAAAAGTATCGCGGCGCCTGAGCGATGCATACACTGCGGTGAAAGCCTGAACTGGAGGAATGATTATGGCAAACTGTTCCCACGGCCGCGGGCGCGCTGCCCGGACCGCAGCGTCCCAGCCGGTGCCGGTGGTCCCCACCACGCCGGAGCCGCCGGTGCGCCGGTGGCCCCATCCGGTGGAATGCCCCCCGGTCTCCCGGGACGCGGGCCCCACGCTCCACTACATACGCTGCGCCCTCTCTTATCAAAATCAGCTGCTGGCGGATATCAAGGCTCTGCTCCAGCAGCTGGCCGCAGCGCAGGACGAGGCTCCGTAATGGATGGCGTGCCCTCCGGCACGCCATTTTCCTCTTGTTTTTTTGGACAGGCCGCTTTATAATAATGTAACATTATGTAAATCGCTGGTCCAATCGGTTCCAGCCCATCACCGCGGCCGCCGGCCGTGTCTACAAGGAGTATTTCTTATGGCCAAGCGACGCCGCCGGCGCAGTTGGAGCCGGACTTTGCTGCTCGTTGTCTTTGTGTTTGCCGCCGTGTATGCCGGTGTACACTGTCTGTTCAGCGCCCCGGAGATCCATGCACAGGATTCCTCCCAGGAGGCGCAGGTTCTCTCGGAGCAGACCGATTCCGAAGAATCCGCCGCTGCTGCAGCCCTTGCGGCCCACACAGAGCGCAAGGACAATTTTTACACCATTCTGGTCTCCGGCGTGGATGACGGCAACGGCGGCAGCGACACCAACATTCTGCTGGCCGTGGACGCGGGAAGCGGCAAGATCCACGGCGTCAGCATCCCCCGGGACACCAAGGCCATCGTCAACGGGAAAGCCCACAAGATCAACTTCGCCTACAACAGCGGCGGTGCAGCCCTGCTGGCCCAGACCATCTCCGATCAGCTGGGGATTCCCGTGGACTTTACGGTCACCGTGGACCTGAGCGGCTTTATCGCCCTGGTGGACGCCATCGGCGGCGTGGACTTCTATGTGCCCATCAACATGAATTATGACGACCCGGTTCAGAATCTGTCCATCCACTTCAGCAAGGGGATGCAGCACCTGAGCGGCCAGGAGGCCATGGAGGTGGTGCGGTTCCGCCACAACAACGACGGCACCGGTTACGGCAGCGAGGACATCGGCCGTATGAATACCCAGCAGGAGTTTTTGAAGACCGTGGCAGCCCAGACGCTCACGCTCTCCAATCTGGACAAGGCCGGTACCTTTGCCAAGATTTTTCAGCAGTACGTGGATACGGACCTGACGCTGGGGAACCTGGCGTGGCTGGGCAAGGAGGCCATCACCATGGGCGCGGAAAACATCTCGTTTTCCATCCTGCCCGGAGAGTGGAAATCTCCCTATATTTATCTGGACCAGGAGGCTGTGCTCTCCCTGGTCAACGAATCCCTGAATCCGTATGTGGAAGACCGGGTCATGGAGGATCTGAACATTCCGTCCTGAACCGGGTTTTTTCCACCGCCGACCAGGAGGTGCTGTCATGAAAAAAAGATTTCTCTCCCTGCTGCTGGCGCTGAGTCTGCTGCTGACGGCCCCCGTCCTGGCAGCCCAAGCCGCTCCGGAGCGGATCAAAACCTATTCCGGCCAGTTTTCCGATGTTTCCGTGGGCTCCACGTTTTATGAAAACGTGGCAGCCCTCTATGAGTACGGCCTGACTGTGGGCAAGGCCGACGGCACCTTTGGCCCTCAGGACTCCGTCACCGTGGGCCAGGCGGTCATCTTCGCCGCCCGTGCCCGCAGCCTGTATCTGACCGGTGACCCGGAGCAGGGCGCTTCCGGCTTTGCCGCCTCCGGGCAGGCGGCCTATGCACCCTATCTGCGCTACCTCCAGTCCCAGGGCGTGCTGGCCGATGAACTGACCGGTACCTACACCTCCGCCGCCACCCGGGCCCAGGTGGCCCACATTCTGGCAGGTACCCTGCCGGAGGGAACCCTGCCGCTCATCAATGACGCGGCGGTAACCCAGGGGTACGCCTCCCGCCGCTATGTGACGGACGTAACGGAGTACACTCCCTACTACCGGGACATTCTCTACCTCTACCGCACGGGGCTTTCCCAGGGCAGCGGCAGTGACGCCGCTTTCTCTCCGTCCTCGGCCATTACCCGGGGTGCCCTGGCCGCCATGCTCACACGGCTGGTGGACCCATCGCTGCGGATCACCCTCTCCTGGGACACTGGCAGCGCCTATCCCTCCGCCGCCGGAACCACCCTGGCGAGTCTCGTGCCCGCAGGTACCTATGTGGCCACGCCTTCCACCCGGGATGAGCTGGAACAATCCGTACGCTACATGCTCTCCTCCGGGAAAAACACGCTGACGCTCCGCTACGACAATCTGACCGCCATCCGGGCCCGGCAGATCATGGAGGAAGCGCTGTCCATTGTCAAAACCTACTGTGAGCAGTGCTACAACACCGCCTCTTGTACCTACACCGCCGAGGGTGCTCTGACCCTGACCTTCTCCGCCGCCAGTGCCGGAGAGAACCTGAGCTCCTACCGATCCCAGGCCATGGCCGCCGCCATTGCCGTTCACGATCAGCTGTGGAAGGAGGGTGCCATCAATGCCCGCATGACGGAGTGGGAGAAGGCCCGGGTCTACTACACCTGGATCTGCGACAACTGCGTCTACGATTACAGCGCCTCGGACACCTCCCTCAGCCACATCGCCTACAATCTCTTCGTCAACGGCGCGGCGGTATGTGACGGCTATACCGGCGCCTACAATCTGCTCTTGAAGCTGGAGGGTATCTCCTGTACGGCCCTTTCCAACAGCGATCACATCTGGACTGTGGCTGTGCTGGACGGTACCCAGGTGCACATCGACACCACCTGGGGCGACAGCGGCAGCACCGTCAACTACGACTACTTCGCCATGACGCCCACTCAGTCCTGGAGCCTGCACTCCTGGTAAAAACATCAAAAAAGAGCGCCCACCCGGTCGGGTGGGCGCTCTTTTTTCTTACAGGTGATGGTCCCGCAGCAGCCGCTTGGCCTGCTCCCACAGCTCATCGCTGACGGTCTGCACCACCGCCACCTTCTGCACAATCTCGGGCAGCGCCTTCACCAGCTCCGCCTCCACCAGTGTCTCGTTGGTCAAATCGGCGGAGGGGCAGCCGGCACACTGGCCCAGCAGTTTCACGTACAGCACACCATTTTCCAGATGGTCGATCTGAATCTCCCCTCCGTGGGCGTGCAGAGCAGGGCGCACCCGCTCATCCAAGACTTTTTCAATGCGTTGCAGCGCTTCATTCATGGTGGGCTTCCTCCTCTTTTTTCTCCGTCATAGCAGCGGCGATCTCGGAACGGATCTGCCGGCGGCGGTCATCAAACAGCAGCTCCCGGTTGTGGCGGAAGTAGGCGTCACAGCCGAAGTTCTCCACAAACCAGCTGGTATCGTATCCGGCGGTGATCTCCGTAACGAAGATCACCAGCTCCTGGCTCTGGCCCAGAGCCTCTTCCAAAAAGCGGAAAGCGTTGTCAAAGTACCCACCGCACAGCGTGCCCAGCTGCTCCCGGCGGTCCACCTCTTCGGAAAACCAGCCCCGCACCAGATCCATGGCCGTCTCTTTGTTTTCCGGTGCCTGGGTCAAAAGCCGGGTCTGGTATGTCTCCAGAATATGAATCTCCCGCTGCCCCAGGTCCCGCTCCTCCTTTTGCAGCTGTCCGGCCTCTCCGGCCAGGCGGAGCTTCTCCCGCCGCTTCCAGAGGAGCTGGTCCAAAATGGCCCCGGCGTCCGCCTGGGGCAGCTTGTCCCGCAGCTCCGTCAGTGCGGCGTGAAGCCGCTCGGTCAGCGTGTCCTGGCGCCGGATGTCCCCCGCCGCCTCGCTGAGGCGGGAGAGCACCAGTCCCAGCACGGAGAGCTTTTCATCAAAGGGCGCCGCCCGCAGCTCCGAGGCCGTAACCGCGTGCCACGTGCCCTCCAGGATGGCATCCACATGGTAGGTCTTTTGATATTTGTTGTACAGCTCCAGATATCCGGCAAAATCCCGTGCTACCTGAGGCAGCTGGATATACTGGCCCACCACGTCCCGGTCCGCCGTGAGTCCCAGCTTCTCATAGGCGTACAGCAGCTCGCTCAGGTCCTCCCAGCCCCGGGCGGTGGCAAAGCGGATGCCGTCCACCGTGTTCTCGATCCGGTAGAAGTTCTCCTTCTTGATGTCCAGGTACGAGATGACGGCCCCGTGGAGTCCCTTCCGCCGGGCGTACTCCTTCCAGACACCGAAGTCTTCCTCCACATCAATGCGCTTGACCCGGTCCAGCGTCACCACGTCGAAGTCCCGGACGGACTTGTTGTACTCCGGAGGGTTGCCTGCCGCCACAATGAGCCACCCTTCCGGCAGCTTCTGATTGCCGAAGGTCTTGCACTGGAGGAATTGCAGCATCATGGGCGCCAGTGTCTCGGAGACGCAGTTGATCTCGTCGAGAAACAAGATGCCCTCCTTGAGCCCCGTGCGCTCCATAAGCTGGTAGACGGAGGAGAGGATCTCGCTCATGGTGTACTCGGTGACGGAGTACTCCCGTCCGCCGTAGGTGCGCTTTTCAATAAAGGGCAGTCCCACGGCGCTCTGGCGGGTGTGGTGGGTGATGGTGTAGGCCACCAGTCCCACGCCGGTCTCAGCGGCGATCTGCTCCATGATCTGGGTCTTGCCGATGCCCGGAGGGCCCATCAGCAGCACGGGCCGCTGGCGGATGGAGGGAATAAGGTAATTGCCCAGGGCGTCCCGGGTCAGATACGCCCGCAGCGTGTTGGTAATCTCCTGCTTTGCCTGTTTGATATTCATACTTGATTGCTCCTTACAGCTGGGGCAGCTCGTCCCAGTCGATCTCATCGGGATATTCCTCCGCCGCCTGTGATGCAGCCCGCTCCAGGTCCGGCAGCGGCAGCACCAGCCGGATGGCCCAGGGGGGCATCTTCACGCTCATGGGCGGCTCCTCCAGCATCACAAAGGCCGTCTCCCAGGACGGACGCTTCTGGGGATAAATGCCCATGCCATCGGTGAAGTACACCATGCCCCGCAGGCCCGACAGCTCTCCCTGCCGCCGCAGCTGCTCCACGTGCTCGAACACCGGCCGGAAATCCGTGGCGCTGCCGCCGGAGAGCTGGAAGTGCTCCATGTACTCTTTCAGCTGGCGAAGATCGTGAATGGGCGTGTCAGAGCGGATCTGGTCATCACACTGGATGATGCGGATGTTCACCTTGCGGGTGAACGTGGACGTGGAGCGCAAAATGGCGTAGGTACAGCTCAAAAAAGTCCGCACCAGTTCGCCGGAGGTAGACATGGAGGTGTCCACCGCAATGACGAAGTCCTCGATGCGCTTTTCCTCCTTAGTCTCCGGCGGCTCCACCAGGGGCATGTTGCCATAGAGGGACAATCCGTAGGTGTAGAAGATGTAGTCGAAAGCATCGCCGTCCACCCCCAGTACCTCCCGGGGAGCCGCAAACCGGCGCAGAAACGCCCGGTAATCCACATCGTCCCGGACTGCCACGCTGACCTGTTCCAGCACCGCCCCGCCGCCGGTGCTCTGGCCCGCCAGCACAGTCTCCATGCCGGTACGGGTCCGCTCAGAGCGGCCCTTCCACTGCTCGTCCTGCTGCTCCCGCCGCTCCTTGTCCTGCTGGCGCTCCGGGTCCCACAGCCCGTGGTCGTCCACCAAAAACACCCGCTCCAGCCGGGCCAGCTCATACTCCTCCGGCCGCCGGCGCAGCAAGTGGCGGTAAATTCCCTCGGCGGTGAGCACCTTCATCTCCCGGCGGCACTCGCCGTAAAACTTCTCCTTGGCCGGCACCATGCCCCGGCCCAGACAGGGGTAGTCCAGCCCGTCCAGAATGCTCTCCACCGCCGCGTCACAGCTCAGGTCCCACAGCCGTGCATCCCGGCCCCGCTTTTTCAGGATATGGCGCAGCATACAGTGCAGCACCACGTGCAGATACGCCCGGTTGGTCCCCTCCCGGCCCCGCAGGTACCGCTCCGCCAGGTAGGAGGCATTATAGTAGAGGGTCTCCCCGTCGGTAGCCAGGGACAGTGTCACGCCCTCGCCCGGCTCCGGTACCAGCGCGCACAGCGCCACGTCCAGATAGGGAAGGCTCATATACAGCTCGTTTCGGGTGACCTGAAGGATCTCCAGGCCAATGGCGTCCAGATCTTTCTTATGCTCTTCCACAGGCCTGATGCCTCCTCTCCTGTCATCAAAGGTCAAACCGTTTTTTTGCCGCCGGCGCCCGACGGCGCCGCTGCTCCAGCAGCAACGCCACCGCCTCCGTCTGGCCCGCCTGCCGGGCCGCCTCACAGCTCTGGGCCAGCGCGTCCGTCGTCAGCTCCACCGTCCGCAGCAAAAAGGCCAGGCCGTCCAGATCCCGCTGCTCCAAAAGCCACGCGGCAGCCTGGGTGCCGTGGGATCGCAGATAGTCCGTGTAGGCGTCCCGGGCCTTCGTCTCCAGTTCCGCCGGATACCGCAGGCGCCACCAGGCCAGCTGCAGCGCCGTGTCCGTCTCGTGCTCCATGGCCAGGTACGATCCCCACAGGTCATCATAGTCCTTCAGCCGCAGGGTCTTCTGCCGGAAGCAGTAGTGGTAGGGATACCCGGCGCCGTAGATATTGTAGTCAAAGTGGTGGGCCGGACAGTTTTCCTCGTAGACCTCCAGATACTCCGGGAAGATCAGCCGTGCGGTGGGCTTCCCCGGCGTCTCGATGGTCACGTCCAGCTCCCGGCTCAGCTCGTCGGCAAAGTACGCCAGGGACTCCCCCTGCCGCTCTCCCATCCGGGTGATGTGGAAGCGGTGCAGGGAGCGGCAGTTCATCAGCACGCCGCCGCCCCAGAAGGTGATGCCGTCATGGAGCCGCAGCGTCTCCAGGGCATCGCAGTTCAAAAAGGCGTAATCGTCCACCCGCCGGAGCGTCCGGGGCAGGGACAGCTCCCGCAGTCCCCGGTTGTCCCACCCCGTCTCTGGGGTCAGGCCGCAGGTGACCAGCACTGTCTCTCCCTCGCCGTCCCGGTCGCCGGGGGCCAGGGCGTGACGATCCAGCGCCGTCACCGGAAGCCCCAGCAGCGTTTCCGGCAGCACGGCGGAGGCGTCGCAGGTCACCGCCCGGACCACCGTGATCCCGTCGCCCTGCCGGCGAACGGTGAGCTTCCAGTTGCTCACTCCGCTGACCGTTTCCATCGCTGTGCCTCCCTTTCTTTGAATCCACAGCAGTATACCATAACTTTTCCCCCATTCCTAGTTGCAATGCCCACAAAAATTTTTCGCGCCAGGGTCTTGACTTGACTGTACATACTGTGTATATTGTATATGTACAGTACGAACAGGAGGAGCTGCCATGGAGCTCATTATCCGAAACACTACCAACCAACCCATCTACGAACAGATTTTTGACCAGATCAAAGCCCAGATTCTCGCCGGGACCTTGCACCCCGGGGACGCACTGCCCTCCATCCGGGCGCTGGCCAAGGATCTCAAGATCTCCGTTATCACCACCAAGCGGGCCTACGACGAGCTGGAAGCCGCCGGGCTCATCAACACGGTGGCCGGCAAGGGCTGCTTTGTGGCGGAGAAAAATCTGGAGCTGGTGCGGGAACAGCAGCGTCTGGAGCTGGAGGGCCATCTGCGGGCGGCTTTGCATCTGGCAGAAAGCTGCGGACTCACCGCCCAGGAGCTTGCATCACTGCTGCAAACACTGGCACAGGAGGAATGAGCCATGAATGCCATTGAACTCAAGCACATTCAAAAATCCTTCGGCACCTTCGCCATCCGGGACCTGAGTCTGGCGGTCCCCCAGGGCACCATCTGCGGCCTGGTAGGCGAAAACGGCGCTGGAAAATCCACCACTATCCGCCTTTTGATGGGTGCCCTCCGTCCCGACAGCGGCTCCGCCGCCGTGCTGGGCACAGATGTGGCCTCCCCCGCCTTCCGGGACACCAAGGAGGACATCGGCGTCGTTATGGACGAGGCCTACTTTCCCGAGGTGCTCAGCGCCCGGCACATGGGCGCGGTCATGGCCAGGACCTATCGCCGCTGGAATGCGGAACAGTACCAGCAGTTCCTCCGTCGGTTCGATCTGCCGGAAAAGAAGCTCTTCAAGGACTACTCCCGGGGCATGCGGATGAAGCTGGCCATTGCCGTGGCCCTCTCCCACGACCCGAAGCTGCTGGTGCTGGACGAGGCCACCGCAGGCCTGGACCCCATCGTCCGGGACGAAGTGGTATCCTTGTTCAACGACTTTACCCGGGATGAGACCCACTCGGTCCTCATTTCCTCCCATATTCTCTCCGACCTGGAGAAACTGTGCGACTACATTGCCTTTCTGCATCAGGGCAAGCTTCTTTTCTGTGCGGAAAAGGACGCTCTGCTGTCCGACTACGCCCTCTTCACCGGCACCGCCGCCCAGGCCGACGACCTGGACCCGGAGGCCGTGGTGGGCCGGGAGGAAAACGGCTACGGCGGAGCCCGGTGCCTGGTTCGGCGCTGCGCTGTGCCTGCCACACTGACGCTGGAGCGTCCCACAGTGGAAGATATCATTCTCTTTATGGTGAAAGGTGGGAAAAAGGCATGAAGGCATTGCTGCTGAAGGATTTTTACGTGCTGTGGAAGCAGATGCGGATCTTCTTGCTGCTGATCGTGGTATTCTCCGCGCTTCCCGGCGGATACAGCGCCATATTCGCCGTCACCTACGCCGCCCTGCTACCCTACTCCTGCGTGGCCTATGACGAGCGGAGCAAGTGGGATCAGCTGGCAGCCATGCTGCCCTACACCGTCCAGGATCTGGTACTCAGCCGGTACGTGCTGGGCTGGATCGCCGCACTGGGCACCGGCATGCTGTCCCTGCTGGTCCAGGCGCTCTTCTCCCTGGCGCTCCACCGGGGCTTCTATCCCAGCGTCACCGTGGCCGCGTTTTTCGCCTGCCTCGTCACTCTGGCTGTCACCATGCCGCTGATCTTCCGCTTCGGCGTGGAACGGGGCCGACTCATCATGTTCCTGATTATTTTCCTGGTGTGCGGCTCCGCCGGCGCCCTCAGCGGCATCGCGGAAGATGTCTCCGGTGCGCTGCCCGCTCCGGTCTGGGCCATCGCGCCGGTAGCCCTGGTGCTGACGGCCCTGTCCGTTCCCCTTTCCATGCGATGGTATGTCCGCCGGTATCAGTGAGGTGAATGATGGAAAACAACACTCCCCGCCCGGAGCTGTCCGCCGAGGATCTGGCGGCGCTACTGGAGCTGCTGGGCAAGGCCCTTTTGTCCTGAATACGCACGAACCCCCGGAGGTACAATTGACCTCCGGGGGTTTTGTTTCGTCTCTTAGCCCCACAGGGCGGAGAGCATGGGGATGACCTGCTTTTTCCGGGACATGATATGGGGCAAAAACGCCGTATTGTCCTCGGCTTTGATGTTGAAGGCCTGGCAGATGGCCTCCTCATCGCCTACGAACAAAAGCTGGCTGCCCTCCAGCAGCACGTCGGTAATCATCAGCACCACCGTATTGAGTCCCCGGCTCTGGCGGATCTTCCGCATGGCGCCCAGGAACTCGTCCTTGCGGGCCATGAGCCGGTCGGAGTCCATGCAGGTGATCTGGCTGACAGCCAGGTCGTGTCCGGCAATGTGGAACTCCTTGTAGTCCGTATTCAGCATGGCCTCCACAGTCTTTTCATCTCCGCAGGTAGCAGAGAAAATGGCCTTGCCCAGCTCGTCCAGGGAGACGTTGGCAATGCGGGCCATGCGGTTGGCAATGTCGATATCCCGCTTGGTACAGGTGGGGGACTTGAACATGACCGTGTCGGAGACGATGGCCGCAGCCATGAGGCCAGCCATCTTGGCCGTGGGCATGAGGCCCTTTTCCTGATACATGTCCGCCACAATGGTGGTGGTGCTGCCCACGGGCTCGTTGCGCACATAGATGGGGTTTTTCGTCTCGATGTCCGCGAGGCGGTGGTGATCCACAATCTCCAGGATCTCCGCCTGCTCCAGACCCCGGACAGACTGGGCCTTTTCATTGTGGTCCATGAGAATGACCCGCTTGCGCCGGGGACGCAGCAGATGGAACCGGGCCAGGGTGCCCACCACCCGCTCCTCTTCATCCAGAATGGGGTAGGCACGGAAGCGGCTTTCCAGCACGGCGTTCTGCACGTCGTCAATGTAATCGTCCAGGTGGAAATACACCAAGTCCTTGCTCTTGCAGATGCGCTCGATGGGCAGGGCATGGCAGATCAGGCGCACCGCGCGGTAGGCATCGTAAGGGGTGGAGATGATGCACGTCTCCGTGTGCATCTCCAAAAGCTCCCGGTCCACCTCCGCCTGGCAGACGATGACGCAGTTGACGTTCAGCTCCAGCGCCCGGCGGATCATGTCCGGCTGGTCGCCGCAGATGACGATGCTGTTGGGATCGGAGAACACCAGGTTCTCCCGGCCGGCCGGCAGCGCCACGGTAATCTCACCGGAGACCACTTCCTTGAGCTGCATGTCCTCGTTGAGGATTTTGCCCTCCAGCACGGACAGCAGGTTGTAGACCGGCACCTCGCCCACCTGAGGGTTGCGGACGGAGGTCATATCGTAGTTGGCCACGTCGCCGGCGGAGAGCATGCCGTACAGCGTGCCGTCCTCGTTGGCCACGGGGATAACCGAGATCTTGTTGGCCTGCATGGTCTGCCAGGCCCGGGAGATGGTGGCCGCCGCGGACAGCGTGGGCGGCGTATCGTAGTCTAGGTCCCGCACCTGGGTGCGCAGATCGCTGATCATCTGGGGTGCCTGGAACCCGAACCGGTCCAGCACCGCCTGGGTCTCGTCACTGACCTGGCCCAACCGGGCAGGCTTGTAGTTCCGGTCACCCAGGGCGTTTTTCAGCGCCGCATACGCCATGGAGGACACGATGGAGTCCGTGTCCGGGTTGCGGTGACCGGTGATGTAAATAGTATCCATACTCTGCGATTCTCCTTCAACAGGCTTCTTATATTTTGATTATGCTGCCCCGCCGCCGCTTTGTCAACGGCCGCAGGCGGGGAAAGTCCGGCGCGGAAACGATTACTTCTCCGCCTGTCCGGAATTTTTTTCCCGGAGTGCCCGTCTCAGAGAATGAGCAGTTCCTTGGGGGCCTGCGTCAGGTTCACGCAGCCCTCCTCCGTCAGGGCGATCACGTCCTCAATCCGCACGCCCATCCGGCCGGGCAGATAGATCCCCGGCTCCGCGGAGATCACTGCACCGGCAGGCAGGGGCTTGTCGTTTCCGGGGGTGGCGTTGGGGGCTTCGTGGATCTCCACGCCCACGCCGTGGCCGAAGCTGTGGCCGAAATACGGCCCGTAGCCGGCCTCATCGATCACCGACCGGGCTGCGCCGTCCACTTCCCGGCCGGTGGCACCGGCACGGGCTGCGGCGATGCCGGCCCTTTGGGCCGAGAGTACCGTCTCATACACCCGGCGCATCTCCTCGTCTGCGGCGCCCACCGCCACGGTGCGAGTCATGTCGGAGCAGTAGCCGTGATATACACAGCCGAAGTCCATCGTGACAAACTCACCCCGCGCAATGGTCTTTTCCGACGGTACGCCGTGGGGCAGGCTTCCGTTGGGGCCGGAGACCACGATGGGATCAAAGGACATGTCCTCCGCGCCGAAGTGGAGCATCAGGTACTGGAGCCGGGCGGCGATCTCCTTTTCGGTGACGCCGGGGCGGATCTCCCCCAGAATTTCCTCCAGCGCCCGCTCGGCGATGCGCTGGGCCTGCTCCATCACTGCAAGCTCCTCTGGACTCTTCACGCTGCGCAGCTGCCACAAAAGCTCCGTGGCCGGCACCAGCTCACAGGAGAGTGCCTTGGCGTAAAAGCCATGGTCCCGGACGGTCATATAGGCGTCGTCAAAGCCCAGGCGGGCAATGCCCTCACCCTTGACCACCTCTTCTATCAGCGCACTGTACCCCCGGCCCGGACGCACCTCGTCAATTTTTGCGTCCCGGACGGCGCGGCCCGCCGCCTCAATGTAGCGGGAGTCCGTGAAATACCAGGCACCGCTGCGGGTCACCAGCGCTGCGCCATCCGTCCCGGCAGAGTGAAATCCGGAGGCGTAAAACCGGTTGGCCTCCTCCGTCAGCAGGATTCCGTCCAGGTTATGCCGCTCCAGCTGGGCGGCGATCTGTGCAAAATGGTTCATGATACGCCTTCCTTTTCGTTTTGTGATGGAACTGCCCATCTGCCGCAGGCGGCAACCGCCCCGTTTGGGCAGAGCCGTCCCGACGGTTACTGCTGTCCTGCCTGGCGTTTCAGTGCCGCCTCCACAAAGCCGTAAAACAGCGGATGTGCGTGGTCGGGACGGCTCTTGAACTCCGGGTGGAACTGGGCGCCCACGAACCAGGGGTGGTCCGGCAGCTCCACCACTTCCACCAGATGACCGTTGGGGGACAGGCCCGCCAGCACCATGCCGGCCTGCTCCATCTGGGAGCGGTAGTCGTTGTTGAATTCAAAACGATGGCGGTGCCGCTCGGAAATCTCCGCCGTACCGTACAGGGCGCGGCTGCGTGTGCCCTCAGAGAGCACACAGGGATAGCGGCCCAGACGCATGGTGCCGCCCTTTTCCGTCACATTCACCTGATCGGGCATCAGCGCGATGACCGGATGATGGGTCGTGGCGGAGAACTCTGCGGAGTCCGCGTCCTCCCAGCCCAGCACATCCCGGGCAAATTCCACCACGGCCATCTGCATGCCCAGGCAGATGCCAAGATAGGGCACACCGTTTTCCCGGGCGTACTGACAGGCCAGGATCATGCCCTCCACGCCCCGGTCGCCAAAGCCGCCAGGCACCAGCACGCCGGATACGCCGCTCAGCACCTGGGCCACGTTCTCCTTGGTCAGCGTCTCGGAGTCCACCCAGAGGATGTCCACCACCGCGTCGTTGGCGGTACCCGCATGGTGCAGCGCCTCCACCACGGAGAGATATGCGTCATGAAGCTGGGTGTACTTGCCCACCAGGGCAATGGTGACCTTCTTGCTGGCACTCTTCTCCCGCTTGACCATGGCGCTCCACTCCCGCAGGTCCGGCTGGTGGGTGATGAGCCCCAGCTTGCGGCACACCACCTCGTCCAGGCCCTCCTTGGCCAGCAGCAGCGGCACCTCATAGAGGGTCTGGGCCGTGGCGTTCTGGATGACGCACTCCGGCTCCACATTGCAGAACAGGGCAATCTTGCGGCGGATGTCCTCCGTCAGCGGCGCATCACACCGGCACACCAGCACATCCGGCTGGATGCCCAGGGACAAAAGCTCCTTGACCGAGTGCTGGGTGGGCTTGCTCTTGAGCTCTCCGGAGCCGGGAATCTCCACCACCAGCGGCACATGGATGAACGCCACATCGCCCCGGGGCCGCTCTGCCGCCACCTGGCGGATGGCCTCCAGGAAGGGCTGGGACTCAATGTCGCCCACCGTGCCGCCGATCTCGCAGATGACCACATCCACGTCGTCGCCGGCCATGGCATAGATCCGACTTTTGATCTCGTTGGTGATGTGGGGGATGATCTGCACCGTGGCGCCCAGGTAGTCGCCCCGGCGCTCCCGGTTCAGAACCGACCAGTAGATCTTGCCAGAGGACACGGAGCTGTTGCCGGTCAGGTCCTCATCCACAAACCGCTCATAGTGACCCAGGTCCAGGTCCGTCTCCGCGCCGTCGTCGGTGACGAATACCTCGCCGTGCTGATAGGGACTCATGGTACCCGGGTCCACATTGATATAGGGATCCAGCTTCTGGTTGCGCACGCGGACGCCCCGCTGCTTCAAAAGCCGGCCCAGCGACGCCGCGCAGATTCCCTTGCCCAGTCCGGACACCACGCCGCCTGTGACAAATACATATTTGGTTGCCATACACACACCCTGCCTTTCTGCCTTATCCTGCCCCGTTTCAGGGGACTGTACGCCCCGCACGCACAAAACCGGCAAATCTTTCCCAAATAAAAAGCACCGCCGGATCCGTCAGCGGCTAAAAGTCCCTGTTGCTTTCGGGACTTTCAGCTGCGATCCGCGGTGTCGCCTGATGTTCGATTGTCGCCGATGCGGCCCACGCCGCAAACCGCTGCCAAAGCGTTTCCAAAATACTTTCCAACTATAGCACGCTGCCCTGAAAAAGTCAACGGCGCTGCTTTGAACAGTTTGTGCATTGGAGGAAGCCGATTTTGTAAAAAATGACGGTTGACTTTACCCCTTTAAAGCTGTATGTTGTAAAAGTAACATGGGATGATTGGAAGCATCCCATCCTCCGCCCGCGGGGAGGCCGTCGGCACCCCCGGTTCCGGTGGGAACGATGCAATGAAAAGGAGAGCTCTGCCATGAAAAAGAAATTGCTTGCTTTGACCCTGGCGGGTGTGATGACCCTTGGCCTGGCCGCCTGCGGCAGCACGGAAGAAACCCAAGAGCCCGCCGCCTCCGGCGACGGCACCTATACCATTGGTATTTGCCAGCTGGTCCAGCACGACGCGCTGGATGCCGCAACCCAGGGCTTTATGGACGCAGTCAAGGAGGGCCTGGGCGAAGAGAACGTCCACTTCCTGGAGCAGAACGCCGCCAACGACCCTGCGGCCTGCTCCTCCATCTGCGGCCAGTTTGTCTCTGAGGGCGTAGATCTGATCCTGGCCAACGCCACCCCGGCTCTGCAGGCCGCCGTGGCCGCCACCGGCTCTATTCCCATTCTGGGCACCTCCGTCACCGAGTACGGCGTGGCCCTGGACATTGACGATTTTGACGGCACCGTGGGCGGCAACGTCTCCGGCACCTCCGACCTGGCGCCTCTGGACCAACAGGCCGCCATGGTCAAGGAGCTGTTCCCCAACGCCAAGACCGTGGGACTGCTGTACTGCTCCGGCGAGGCCAACAGCCAGTATCAGGTGGACACCGTCAAGGGCTACCTGGAGGATCTGGGCTACACCTGCGAGCTCTACAGCTTCGTGGACTCCAACGACGTCACCTCTGTCACCAAGACCGCCTGCGACAACAGCGATGTGATCTACATCCCCACCGACAATACCGCCGCCTCCAATGCCGAGGCCATCAACAACGTGGCTCAGCCCGCCGGCGTTCCCATTGTGGCCGGTGAGGAAGGCATCTGTGCCGGCTGCGGCGTGGCGACGCTGTCCATCAGCTATTATGACCTGGGTGTGGCTACCGGCAAGATGGCCGTGCGCATTCTCAAGGACGGCGAGGACATCTCCACCATGGCCATTGAGTACGCCCCCGAGTTCACCAAGAAGTATAATGTGGACCTGGCGGACGCTCTGGGCGTGGCCATTCCCGATGACTACGTGGCCATCAGCTGATTTCAACACTTCTTTGCAAAAATCCGCGGGAGAGGGCTTCCCTTTCCCGCGGCTTTCTGCAAACCGGACGGTTTGCAGTACCCAAGGTAAAATTGGAGGAACGCAACCATGCTAGACTTCTCAAACCTGATTTCCAGCCTGCCCGGCGGCGTGGCCCAGGGGCTGATCTGGGGCATTATGGCCATCGGCGTGTATCTTACCTACAAAATTCTGGACATTGCCGACCTGACCGTGGACGGGACCATGTCCACCGGCGGCGCCGTGTGCGTCATGATGGTCCTGAGCGGACACAGTATGCCCGCGGCACTGGCAGCCGCCTTCCTGGCCGGAATGGCCGCCGGCTTCATCACCGGCTTTTTGCACACGGTCATGGGCATCCAGGCACTGCTGGCCGGCATATTGACCCAGCTCTCCCTCTACACCATCAACCTCAAGATCCTGGGCTGGGGCTCCGGTGCCGGCAAGGCCAATCAGGCCATCAGCGTGGACAAGTACGACCTGGTGGTCTCCTCCCGCTATCTTTTTGACGGGAACTATCCCTGGTACAAAAGCCCCATTTTGTGGGGTGCCGTGTTCTGCCTGGTGATCATTCTGGTGCTCTACTGGTTTTTCGGCACGGAGCTGGGCTGCTCCATCCGCGCCACCGGTGCCAACCCCAACATGAGCCGGGCCCAGGGCATCAACGTGGACTTCAACAAGGTCCTGGGATTGATGATTTCCAACGGTCTGGTAGCGCTGTCCTCCGGTCTGCTGGCGCAGTATCAGGGCTTCATCGACATCAACTCCGGCCGCGGCGCCATCGTCATCGGTCTTGCCGCCGTTATCATCGGTGAGGTGCTCTTCTCCAAGATCTTCCGCAACTTTGGACTGAAGCTGGCCGCCGTGGTGCTGGGCGCCATCATTTACTACCTGGTCATGCAGGTGGTGCTGTGGCTGCGGGTGGACTCCGACATGCTCAAGCTCCTGACCGCCGTGGTGGTGGCCGTGTTCCTGGCCGTTCCCTATCTCAAGGACAAGTACAGCCGCCCCCGTGCTCCGGCCGCGGCCCAGGCAGTCAAAGGAGGCGACCAAAATGCTTGAACTGAAGAATGTCTGGAAGGTGTTCAACGCGGGCACCGTCAACGAAAAGCAGGCCCTCCGGGGCGTGGATCTGACCTTGAACGACGGTGATTTCGTCACGGTCATCGGCGGCAACGGCGCCGGAAAATCCACCATGCTCAACGCCGTGGCCGGTACCTACGGCGTGGACGCGGGCTCCATCGTGATTGACGGCACCGACGTCACCCGTCTGCCGGAGTACAAGCGAGCCTCTCTGATCGGGCGGGTATTCCAGGACCCCATGCTGGGCACCGCCCCCACCATGCAGATCGAGGAGAACATGGCCTTGGCAGCCCGCCGGGGTCAGCGCCGGGGCTTGGGCTGGGGCATCACCCGCGCGGAGCGGGAGGAGTACCGCCATCTTTTGGAGCGGCTGGACCTGGGTCTGGAGGACCGCCTCACCAGCAAGGTGGGACTGCTCTCCGGCGGCCAGCGGCAGGCGCTGACGCTTCTGATGGCCTCCATGAAAAAGCCCAAGCTGCTGCTGCTGGACGAACACACCGCCGCCCTGGACCCCAAGACCGCCGCCAAGGTGCTCTCCCTCTCCGATCAGATCGTGGCGGAAAACCATTTGACCACCATGATGGTCACCCACAACATGCGGGACGCCATTGCCCACGGCAACCGGCTTATTATGATGTATGACGGCCGGATCGTCATTGACGTGGCCGGTGAAGAGAAGAAGAAACTCACCGTGCCCGACCTGCTGGCCCTGTTCAGCAAGGTCAGCGGCAGCGACGAGGCAGACGACAAGCTGCTTCTCTCCTGAACGCCCAGCCGCGCTCCCGGAGTCCTCTCCGGGAGCGCGGTTTCCACCCGCTGACGCCGCAGGCGGTACGGCATGAAATGGGCAAGCCCAAATTTATGCAAATTGGTGGTTGACAACCGTCCGCCTCATGCGTATAATACAGATAATTTCAAATTCAAACCTGTGAGCAAGAAGAGTAACCGGTTCCGGTCACCTTTCAGAGAGCTGCGGATGGTGGGATCGCGGCAGAGAACGTTCCGGTGAATGGACTTGCGAGGGCAGAGCGAACAGCCATCGGCTCAGTAGCCTCTGACGGGGTCCGCACCCGTTACCAGGGCGGCACGGATGATTGTCCGTGGAACGAGCGGGCGCATTACGCGTCAACTTGGGTGGTACCGCAGGATCAGAAGTCTTGTCCCAAATCTGGGACGGGGCTTTTTTTATTGCCCGGAAAGGAGCGTCTTTATGAAAGAAAATACCCGGCGATGGCGCCTTGGAGCTTTGGTTTTTCCCCGCTGACACAGCAAATTTTGTGAATTAAAGGAGAATTGACTATGAAAAAGTTCCGTATGATCGCCGCCGCTCTGGCCCTCGTCCTCGCTCTGCCTCTGACCGCCTGCGGCCAGAAAGAAGAATCCGAACACAAGATGTACTCCATCGGCATCAACCAGTACGGCGAGCACGCCTCCCTGGATAACTGCCGGGAGGGCTTCCTTCAGGGCCTGGCCGAGGCCGGGCTGGTGGAGGGTACCGACTTCACCGTAGACTACCAGAACGCCGGCTTTGACGACAACATTGCCCGCCAGATCGCCGACTCCTTCTCCGCGGCCGATGTGGATCTGATGGTGGGCATCGCCACCAACTCCGCCACCGCCTGCTATGCCGCCGCGGAGAACAAGGATATTCCCGTGATCTTCACCGCCATTACCGACCCCGTTCAAGCGGGATTGGACTCCGGCAACGTGACCGGTACCTCCGATAAGCTGCCCGTGGAGGCCCAGCTGGATCTGATCCGTCAGCTCCAGCCCGAGGCCAAGACCATCGGCATCCTCTACACCACCAGCGAGCCCAACTCCGTCTCCGCCATTGCCGAGTATCAGGATAAGGCGCCGGACTACGGCTTCACCATCGACGCCATCGGTGTTACCTCCCAGTCCGAAGTCACCCAGGCGGCGGACACCCTCATCTCCCACGGTGTGGACGCCATGTCCAACCTGACGGACAACAACGTGGTGGGCGTGCTGCCCTCCATTCTGGAAAAGGCCAACGAGGCAGGCATCCCCGTCTACGGCTCCGAGGTGGAACAGGTGAAGCTGGGGTGCGTCGCCTCTGCCGGCATCGACTATGTCCAGCTGGGCAAGCAGACGGGCCTCATGGCCGCCAAGGTCCTGCGGGGTGAGGCCACCTGCGCCGACCTGCCCTATGAGACGATCTCTGAATACAGCATCTATATCAACTCTCCGGCGCTGGACGCCATGGGCATTACGGTCCCCGCCGACATCGCCGAAAAGGCCGTGGAGAGCTCGGCCCAATAAATCTCAGGAGGAATACTTATGAAACTGGTCACCTATCGTTTCCGGGACGCTGAACATGTCGGCGCCCTCACCGCCGACGGCACCTGCGTGGCGCCGCTCCCCTTTGCCGATATGAACGCCCTGATTGAGACCGCGTCTCCGGCACAGCTGCGGACGCTGGCCGCCCAGGCAGAGGAAGCCGGCGCCGTGATCCCTGTAGACCAGGTCACGCTTCTTGCCCCCATTCCCCGTCCCCGGCAGGATGTTTTGTGCCTGGGCATGAACTATCGGGATCATGAGGCGGAGGCGGCCCGCTACGACGCGGACGCCTTTACCAAGGAAAAACCGGTGGCCGTTTACTTCTCCAAGCGAGTCAATGAGGCTGTGGCCCCCGGCGGCAACATCCCCCGCCATGCGGGCCTGGTGGAAAAGCTGGACTACGAAGTGGAGCTGGGCGTCATCCTGGGCAAGACTGCCCGGGATGTTCCCGCCGAGCAGGCTGCAGAGTATATCTTTGGCTACACCATCATCAACGACGTCTCCGCCCGGGATCTTCAGACCGGCCACAAGCAGTGGTATTTCGGCAAGAGTCTGGATGGCTTCACCCCCATGGGCCCCTGCATCGTCACCGCCGATGAGATCGCCTTCCCCCCGGCGCTGGAGATTTCCTCCGCCGTTAACAGGGAACCCCGTCAGCACTCCAACACCCGTCTGTTCCTGACCGATATCCCCACGCTTCTGGCCGAGCTTACCGCCGGTATGACGCTGCTGCCCGGCACCATCATTGCCACCGGCACCCCCGCCGGTGTGGGCATGGGCTTCGACCCGCCCCGGTTCCTCTCTGAGGGCGACACCGTCTCCTGCACCATCGAGGGAATCGGCACACTGACCAATACTGTCCGCTGAGCGGGCAAAGGAGGCCTTCTTTATGTCCGACCTGCTCATCAGCACCCTGACTCAGGGGCTGATTTACGCGCTGATCTCCTTCGGCGTGTACATCACCTACTCCATTCTGGATTTCCCCGATCTGGGTGTGGACGGCACTTTCCCTCTGGGTGCCGCCGTCACCGCCGTGCTGCTGACCCGGGGTGTCAATCCCTTTGCGACGCTGATTGCCGCTCTGGCGGTGGGCGCTTTGGCGGGTCTTTTCACCGGCATCGTCCATGTGTGTCTGAAGGTCCGCAATCTGCTGGCCGGCATTATCACCATGACGGCCCTGTTTTCCATCAATCTCCAGATCGCCGGTTCCAATCTGACCGTGGACCGGAGCGTGGAAACCATCTTCACCGCCTCCTGGGCGGAGGCGCTGCTGGGCGGCATGAACCTGATGGAGCGCAAGCTGGTGATCTCCCTGGTACTGGTGCTGGTGGTGAAGCTGGCGCTGGACCTGTACTTTAAGACCAAGTCCGGCCTGCTGCTGCGGGCGGTGGGCGACAACGCCGATCTTGTGACCACGCTGGGCAAGGACCGGGGCGCGGTGAAAATCTTCGGTCTTGTGCTCTCCAATGCCCTGGTAGCCCTGGCCGGCAGCGTGGTGTGCCACGAGCAGCGCAGCTTTTCCGCCACCATGGGCACCGGCCAGCTGGTCTACGGCCTGGCCGCCGTCATCATCGGCATATCCATCATGAACTTCTACACCGGCACCGGACCCATCCGCCGGGCCCGCAAAGTCCGGGGGCTGCGGCTGCTGGCCTCCCCCAAGGGAACCACCGCCGTGGTGCTGGGCAGCATTCTTTACAAGCTGTGCATCCAGGCAGCATTGAATCTGGGACTGCCCGCCAACATGATGAAGCTGGCCACAGCCGTGCTGTTTTTGCTGGTGCTGGTGGCCTCCGGTCGGAAAGGAGAGGCGATCATTCATGCTTGAAATTCAGGATATCACCAAGATCTACAACCCCGGCACCGTGGCCGAGCAGCGGCTGTTTGAGCACTTCTCCCTGTCCGTGGAAACCGGGCAGTTTGTCACCATCGTGGGAGGCAACGGCAGCGGCAAGACTTCCCTTCTGAACATTCTCTGCGGAACCATTCCCATCGACGCCGGTGACGTCCTCATTGACGGACGCAGTGTGAAAAAGCTCAAGGACTACAAGCGCTACGCCCAGATGGGCCGTGTCTATCAAAACCCCGCCGCCGGCACCTGCCCCGATCTGACCATGCTGGAAAACCTGTCCCTGGCAGACAACAAGGGAAAGCCCTTCGGCCTGAGCCGGGGCGTCAGCCGCAAGCGGACGGACTTTTACCGCTCCCAGCTGCGGGAACTGAACCTGGGACTGGAGGATAAACTGGACGTGAAAATGGGTGCCCTCTCCGGCGGACAGCGGCAGGCCGTCTCGCTGCTGATGGCCACCATGACGCCTCTGCGCTTTTTGATTCTGGATGAACACACCGCCGCTCTGGACCCCAAAACCGCCGAGGTCATTATGGCTCTGACGGATAAGATCGTCCGGGAAAAGCAGCTGACCGCCATGATGGTCACCCACAATCTCCGCCACGCCGCCATGTACGGCGACCGCCTGCTGATGATGCAGCGAGGCAGAATCGTGCTGGACCGGGCGGGTGCTGAAAAGGCCGCCACCGGTGTGGATGACCTGCTGAACCTGTTTAACCGCTATTCTCTGGAAGAGCCGGGCGCCTGAGGCGCCCGGCTCTTTTTCTGTAAAGCGCAGCCCAGACAAAAGGAAGGCGCTCCGCGTTAGCGGAGCGCCTTCCTTTTTCATATCCGGGGAGAGTGATGGATAGACTTATCAGACCGCAGCCTTCTTCTTGTTCTTGCCGGTGATAGCGTCCATGAGAACGGCGATGGCGCCGTCGCCAGTGACGTTGCAGGCAGTGCCGAAGGAGTCCTGAGCGATGTACAGGGCGATCATCAGGCCCTGCATGGTCTCATCAAAGCCCAGCATGGACTGCAGGATGCCCAGAGCAGCCATAACAGCGCCGCCGGGGACGCCGGGGGCAGCCACCATGGTGACGCCCAGCATCAGGATGAAGGGGAACATCTTGGCGAAGGTGACGGGCTGGCCCATCATCATCATGACGGCGATGGAGCAGCTGGTCAGGGTGATGGTGGAACCGGACAGGTGAATGGTCGCGCACAGGGGGCACACGAACTCGGCGATGGAGTCGGACACGCCGTTCTTCTTGGTGCATTCCACGGTGACGGGAATGGTAGCGGCGGAGGACTGGGTGCCGATAGCGGTGGTATAGGCGGGGATCATGTTCTTGATCAGCTTGAAGGGATTCTTCTTGGCAGCCGTACCAGCGACGGTGTACTGGAAGATCAGGATCACGCAGTGCAGAACCAGGATCACCACGAAGACCTTCACGAAAGAGGTGAGCAGCTCAGCGATGGTGCCGGCATAGGTCAGCTTGGCGAAGATGCCATACACATGGATGGGCAGCAGGGGGATCACAACGCCGGCCACCAGCTTGGTAACGATGGCAGCGAAGTCATCGATGGCAACCTTCAGGGTCTTGTCCTGAATCAGGGTCAGGCCCAGGCCAAGGATGAAGGAAATCAGCAGGGCTTCCATAACGCCCATGATGGGAGGCATCTCGATGGTGAACAGGCCGCTGAGGGCGGTCTCTTCCGCATTCTGGGCATCCGCCATGAACATGTCGGCGTGCACCAGGCTGGGGAACAGGGCCATATCCACAGCGAAAGCCAGGGAGCCGGCAATGACGGTGGACAGGTAAGCCACACCGGTGGTCTCTGCCAGGGTCTTGCCTGCGCCGGCGCCCAGGTCGGCGATGCCGGGAACAACGAAGCCAATGATGATCAGGGGAATGCAGAAGTTCAGGAAGTTGCCGAAGATGCTGTTGTAGGTAGCGCCAATCTGGATGATCAGTTCACCAGCGTCGCCCAGCTTTTGGCAGATCGTGCCGACGATCAGGCCGAGGACGATGGCAATGATCAGTTTGGGCAGCAGGCCCAACTTTTTCTTTTGCTTTTCCATTGTTTTCTCGATCTCCGGTTTCCTACCCCGGAGATCCCCCTCCTTTATTTTTTATTAATTGCCGGCTCTTACCCCAGCAAAGAATAACCCTTTTCCTTCAGAGCGGTCTTGATCTGCTCCACGTGCTCTTCGTTGCGGGTCTCCAGCACCATGGTCACAAGGCACGCACCCACGTCGGAGTCCTTGGCCTCGCGCTCGTGGTTGACGCTGAGGATGTTGGCGCCGCAGCCGGACACCACCTGCAGCACCTGGATCAGGCTGCCGGGCTTATCCGCCACCTTGGTGGTGATTTCGGCGATCCGGCCGGACTTGGTCAGGCCCTTGGTGATGATGCGGGAGAGCGTGGTCACGTCCACGTTGCCGCCGGAGACAACGCACACGGTCTTCTTGTCGGAGATGTCCACCTTGCCGAACATGCAGGCAGCCACAGGCGTGGCACCGGCGCCCTCGGCAACGGTCTTCTGACCCTCCATCAGAGCCAGGATGGCAGCAGCGATCTCGTCCTCGGTAACGGTGACGATCTCATCCACATACTTCTGGCACATCTCGAAGGTCATGTTGCCGGGCGTCAGCACATGGATGCCGTCAGCCAGCGTCTCGCCGTCGGGCACAGTGGTAATCTTGCCGGCCTTGCAGGACTCATACATGGAGGGCACGGTGGCTGCCTGAACGCCGATGACCTTGCAGGAGGGCTTCAGGCTCTTGATGGCCAGCGCGATACCGCTGATGAGGCCGCCGCCGCCGATGGGGCAGACAACCTGATCGACCTCGGGCAGCTGCTCGAGAATCTCCAGACCGATGGTGCCCTGGCCGGCCATAACATACGGATCATTGAAGGGATGTGCAAAGGTATAGCCATGCTCCTTGGCCAGACGGTCGGCCTCACGGGCAGCGTCGTCATACACGCCGGGAACCAGCACCACCTCGGCGCCGTACTTCTTAGTGGCCTCCACCTTGCTGATGGGCGCACCGGCGGGCATGCAGATGATGGACTTGATGCCCAGCTTGGTAGCGGAGAGGGCGATGCCCTGTGCGTGGTTGCCGGCGGAGCAGGCGATCACGCCCTTGGCCGCCTCTTCGGGGGTCAGAGAGCGAATCTTGTTGTAGGCGCCGCGAATCTTGAACGCGCCGGTCAGCTGCAGGTTTTCCGCCTTGATGTACAGATTGTCAGCGATCTTGGACGCGGCATCCAGCGGAGTTCTCCGAGCGATTCCCTTGAGCGCCTTCTGGGCGTCCTGGATCATTTCCAATGTCAGCATGAAAATAACCTCCCAATCAAAATTTGTTTTCAGCCATTTCAACAATTCTCCATCGATCAAGAGCGGAAGCAGTTGGTCAATTCAAGAAGAGTGTGCGCATATGAAGGACATTTTCTTTTTTCTTTGTTCTTCATTTTCTGCCTCCATTATATAATTTGTACCCTCTAAATACAATGCACAATTCTTCCAATTGTTTTTTCCACAAATACTACTATTTGACGAAACGTCCGCGGATCAGGTACACTTGATCGCTAAGTGTAGGCATCGAGCAAAAAAATTGCTATTTTTTTGACACCGGCAACACAGAAAATCACCGTTTCTGCATCAAACGCCGCATTCCCGCCGCCAGTCCGTCTGCCGTCAGTTCGTACATGGGAAACAATTTGCCGATCTGCCAGTGGGTCTGGCTCCAGTAATCGGGCCGCTCGGGCATGGGATTGGGATTGAGCCAGATCAGATGCGGGTAGCGGTTTTTCAGCCGCTCCAGCGCGCTGATTCCCGACGGGCCGTAGGTGTGGCTGCCCCAGTCGTACATGGGTTGGGTCAGCTCATAGGGGTGCATGGCGGCATCTCCCACCAAGATCAGCTTATAGCTGCTGTCGAAATTGTGCAGCGCCCAGTCCAGGGTAACCCAGCCCCCATCGCCCCACTGCATGGACGGAGCCAGATAGAGCTTGTCGTAGACGCAGTTGTGGAAGTAATAGACGTGCAGCTCCTTGAAGTGGTTGGACCGGGTAGCTGCCCGGAACAGGGCGCCGCACAGCCCGGCGTAGTATTCCATGGAGCCCCCGGAGTCCATCATCAGCAGCACTTTCACCGCGTTTTTCCGGGGTCTGCGGTAGCGCACCGTCAGCGTGCCGCCGTGGTCGCAGGTATCGTGAATGGTGCCGTCCACGTCCAGCTCCGGCTCTCCGGCCGACTGGAAGGACATCTGCCGCAGCAGCCGGAAGGCCATCTGGAACCGGCTGTCATCCAAAGTGGCGTCCCGGCGGAAATCCCGAAACCGGCGCGTACCGGCCACCGTCAGCGCCGTACGGTGCTTTCCTTCTCCGCCGATGCGGATGCCGCCGGGGTGCACGCCGCTGTTGCCGAAGGGAGAACGCCCCTGGGTACCTACCCAGTAACTGCCGCCGTTGTGTTCTTCCGTCTGCTCCCGGAGACGCTCCTCCAGCCGTGCCAGCAGCTGCTCCAGCGTCTCGTCGGGAACCCCCCGGGCGCGCAGGTCGGCAATGGTGCGGCCCAGATCCTCCGCCGGGTGCTCCAGCCACTCCAGCAGCTCCGGCGGAAGTTCCCCCTGCCAGGGCACATCCCGGAAAAACTCCAGGAACACCCGGTCAAAGCGGTCATAGTCCGCCTCGCTTTTTACCAGCACCATGCGGCAAAGCTGATAGAATCCCGTCAGGGATGAGCGGTGCAGCCCCCGGGCCATTCCCTCCAGCAGCGTCAGCCACTCACTCAGGGAAACATCCAGTCCCCGGGCCCGCAGCAGGTAAAAAAACTCCGCAAACATGTCTCACCCCAGCGCCTTGCGCAGCGTCCGCAGGTCTTTGTCCTTTTTCACCAGCACACCGGCAAAGGGGATCTCCCGGGCAATCCGCTCCGGCGCCACACCGCCGGCCACCAGTGCCCGCAGCCAGTCCACCAGTTCCGAGGTGCTGGGCCGCTTTTCCATATCCCGCAGGCCCCGCACCCAGTAGAAGGACTCCAGCGCCTGGGTCAGCAGATTCTGCTCCAGGTCGCCGAAGTGAACCCGGACGATCTGCTCCATCTGCTCCCGGTCGGGAAATTCGATGTAGTGGAACACACAGCGGCGCAAAAACGCATCCGGCAGCTCCTTTTCCGCATTGGAAGTGATAATGACCACCGGCCGGTGCCGGGCGCGTACCGTCTCCCCGGTCTCAGGAATGTAAAACTCCATCCGGTCCAGCTCCCACAAAAGGTCGTTGGGAAACTCCAGATCCGCCTTGTCGATCTCGTCGATCAGCAGCACCACCCGCTGCTCTGAGCGGAACGCCTCACCCAGCTTGCCCAGCTTGATGTAACGGGCAATATCGTCCACGCCGTGGGTACCGAACTGGCTGTCGTAGAGCCGCTGCACCACGTCGTATACATACAGGCCGTCCTGGGCCTTGGTGGTGGACTTCACGTTCCACACCAGCAGCTCCTCCCCCAGTGCATCGGCCACCGCCTTGGCCAGGAGCGTTTTGCCCGTGCCGGGCTCGCCCTTGATCAAAAGCGGCTTTTCCAGCGTAATGGCCACATTGACGGCGCTCATCAGCTCCGCCGAGGCCACATATTCTCCCGTTCCTGTAAACAGATTTTCCATGCCATTTCCTCGCAGTTTTCGTATTTTGCCGCGCAGCGGCTCCCCCGATTATACCAGACCCACCCCTGCAATACAATCATCCCTTCCGGCGTATGTTACATTGTGCAACGCATTTTTGTATCACACAGCAACATACTTTGATACATTCGGCGGCACATTCCCCGCTTTCCCGGCGGTTTTCCCCATTTTTTACTTGGCATATTTTTTGCTTTCATAATTTTGCAAAAGCACATTGAACCAGACTGGCAAAACGATTTTGAAAAGAGGTTACAATAATGGAAAACGAAAAAGGCTTGCTGGACGGTGTTGTGGTTCTGGACCTGACCCGGGTTCTGGCCGGTCCCTACTGCGGCATGATCCTGGCCGATATGGGTGCCACGGTCATCAAGGTGGAAAATCCCAAGGGCGGTGACGATACCCGCAAGATGGGTCCCTTCGTCAACGGCAACAGCGTTTACTATGCCAACTTCAACCGCAGCAAGATCGGCTGCACCCTGAACCTGAAGGACCCCGAGGCCAAGGAGATCTTCAAGGAAATGGTGAAGAAGGCCGATGTAGTCATCGAGAACTACCGTCCCGGCACCATGGAAAAGCTGGGCCTTGGATATGACGTACTCAAGGAGGTCAACCCCTCCATTATCTACGGCGCCGTCTCCGGCTTCGGCCACACCGGCCCCCTGAGCAAGCGCGCCGGCTATGATATCGTGGGCCAGGCCATGGGCGGCCTCATGAGCACCACCGGTTGGCCCGGCGGACAGCCCACCCGTGTGGGTACGCCCATGGGCGACGTACTGGGCGGACTGAACCTGGCCATTGGCGTGCTGGCCGCTCTGGTAAACCGTCAGAAGACGGGCCTTGGCGAGAAGGTGGATGTGGCTCTGGTGGACTCCGTGGTCTCCGCCATGGAAAATATCACCATGATCTATCAGGCTACCGGCCGTGTTCCCCAGCGCATCGGCAACCGCTATGAGTCCACCTATCCCTATGACTCCTTCCCCGCCAAGGACGGCAACGTCATCATCGCCGCCGGCAACAACAAGCTCTATGCCATTTTGTGCGATGTCATGGGCAAGCCGGAACTGAAGACCGACCCCCGTTTCCTGGAGGTCAAGGACCGGGTGGCCAATCACGACGCCATGCGCGAGATCGTCTCTGCCTGGACCGAGAACTACACCATCGAAGAAATCGACAAGATGCTCAACGGCGCCGGCTGCCCCGCCAGCGCGGTGAACACCATTGACCGCATGGTGGTCGATCCCCAGATCGCCGGCGCCCGGGATATGTTCCCCGAAATCGACCAGCCCGGCATCGGCAAGCTGCACATCACCGCCACCGCCCAAAAGCTCACCCGCACCAAGTCCTGCCCCCGCAAGCCCGCACCGCTGCTGGGCGAGGACAACGCCGAGATCTTCGGCAAGATGCTGGGCTTTGATGAGGCCCGCCTTGCCGAGCTGAAGGAAAAGGGCGTTATTTGAGAATAGGAGGCGCTGTTATATGAAACAGAAAATCGACGTCATCGAAGTCGGCCCCCGGGACGGCTTCCAGAGCGTAAAATGCGCCCAGATTACCACGGAGCAGAAGCTCAAGGTCATTGACGATCTGGTCAACGCCGGTGTCAAGCACATGGAGTATACCTCCTTTGTCAGCCCCAAGGCCATTCCCCAGCTCTCCGATGCCAAGGCAGTCACCGAGGTGGTTTTGAAGAAGTATCCCGATGTGGATCTGTTCGCCCTGGTGCCCAACCTGCGGGGTGCTCAGAACGCCTATGAGCTGGGCCTGAGAAAGGTCTGCTATGTGGTGTCTCTGAGTGCAAGCCACAACAAGGCCAATATCAACCGCACCCACGAGCAGTCCCTGGAGGCTTACAAGGAGATCCGTGCCGCCTATCCCGACCTGAACGTGATCGTGGATCTGGCCACTACGTTCGGCTGCCCCTTCGAGGGCAAGTACGAAGACCCCGCCGCCGTGGTCAAGTTCCTGAAGGACTACAAGGACGCGGGTATGACTACCTGCTGTCTGTGCGACACCATCGGCATCGCCGATCCCGCTCAGGTCAAGGCCGTGATCGGTGCTGTGAAGGAAGCCTATCCCGATCTGGAGCTGATGGTGCACTTCCACGATACCCGGGGCCTTGGCATGGTGAACACCATGGCCGCCATGGAAGCCGGCGTCACCAAGGTCCAGTCCGCTCTGGGCGGTCTGGGCGGCTGCCCCTTCGCTCCCGGCGCCTCCGGCAACCTCTCCACCGAGGATATGGTGTGGATGCTCAATGAAATGGGCTATGATACCGGCATCTCCTTCTCCAAGATCCTGGCTGCCGCCAAAGATCAGGTGAAAGTGATCTCCGGCAATTACAGCGGCCACCACATCAATGTGGAAGCCGAGACTCCCTGCAAAGCTTGATAAATTTGTTTTCTCTTCCCCTCTCTTTTCCATATGGAAAGGCCCGGCCCGCAGTCGCCGCTGCGGACCGGGCCTTTCCGCTTTTTCACTTGAAAAGCGCGCCGCAATCTGACCTTATCTTAATTTTAATAACTGGCTCTTTCGACAGGCCAGTTCCTCTGCTATAATTGGGCAAAACACGCAAAGGAAGTGCTGTATATGAAGCGTATCGTCAGCATTCAGGATATCTCCTGCCTGGGCAAGTGCTCTTTGACTGTGGCGCTGCCCATTATCTCCGCCATGGGTGTGGAGTGCTCCATTGTGCCCACCGCCGTGCTGTCCACCCACACCATGTTCCAGAATTTCACCTGTGCGGACCTCACCGACCAGATCGCACCCATCGCCGCCCACTGGAAGGCCGAGCAGATCGGTTTTGACGCCATCTACACCGGATATCTGGCCTCCAAAGAGCAGATTGGCGACGTGTGCGCCTTCTTCGACCAGTTCAAGACCTCCGAAAACCTCATTGTGGTGGATCCGGTTATGGCAGACAACGGCAAGCTCTATCCCGCCTTCGATGCGGACTTTCCCGCCGCCATGGCCAAAGTCTGCGCCAAGGCCGACCTCATTGTCCCCAACCTGACGGAGGCCAGCCTGCTGACCGGCCTGCCCTACAAGACGGAATATGATGAGGATTATATCCGTCAGATGCTCCAGGCTCTGGCCAAGCTGGGCCCCCGGTACGTAGCCCTCACCGGCGTGAGCTTCCAGGAGGGCAAGCTGGGCGTTATGTACTACGATCAGGTCACCGGCGAGTACGGCAGCTACTTCACTGAGCATCTGCCCGCCAGCTTCCACGGCACCGGCGATGTGTTTGCCTCCACCTGCGTGGGCGCCCTTATGCGGGGCAAGTCCCTGGGCGACGCCCTGGCCCTGGCGGCGGATTACACAGTGGAATGCATCCGCGCTACGCTGGAAAATCCCAAGCACCCCTGGTACGGCGTAGACTTCGAACAGGCCATCCCGTATCTGGTGGATCGTCTGCGCTGAGCATACAGCTCCGAAAAACAGGTCCCCGGAGAACCGTAGTTCTCCGGGGCCTTTTCATATTATTATAAGGTATATCTCATCCGCTCTCAGGAAGGGCCCCTGTCATGGCGGTAACGCTCCAGCTCCTCCGCGTCCCGGTCGTCCAGGGCGTGGAGCCCGCCCCGTTCCTCCATGTAGTGGGTCAGCTCATGGGATAGGGTGGTGTAGAGCTCGTCGGCCCAGGTATCCTCGTCCCAGTCCTCCTTTTGGGCCAGCGCCGCAAAGGAGCCGTAGTAGAGATTGACGTAGCAGCCCAGAAGATCGTGGCAGTACTCTCCCAGAATGTACATCTCCCCCGGGGGAAAGTCCGGGTCCGGCAGAGCCTCTTCCAGAAGGTTCACGCCGCCGTTGAGCCCGTCAAAGAGGGCCTTGGGGAACTCCTCCGCCATCTCGTCCAAAAGATCGTTTACCCGGTCAATGGTCAGAATCATGGCTCTGCTCCTTTCTCCGTCTGTTGAACAGCGGTCACTTTCCCGCCTGCCGCATACTGAGGCTGATGCGCTTTTTCTTCTCGTCCACGTCCAGCACCACTACCTTCACCACGTCGCCCACGGACACCACCTCCGACGGGTGACGGATGAACTTGTCTGCCACCTGGGAGATATGCACCAGGCCGTCCTGATGGACGCCGATGTCCACGAACACGCCGAAGTCAATGACATTGCGGACGGTGCCCGTGAGCTCCATGCCGGGCTTCAGGTCCTTGATCTCCAGCACGTCCGTACGCAAAACGGGCTTGGGCAGCTCATCCCGGATGTCCCGGCCGGGCTTCATCAGCTCCGCCGCTACGTCCCGCAGGGTCGGCACGCCCACGCCGCACTCCGCCGCGGCCTTGTCCTCGCCGTAGGCCTTCACCTGGGCCCAAAGGTCTCCCAGCTTCCCTGCGGCCACGTCAGCCAGGGTGTGGCCCGTAAGGGAGAGCAGCTTTTCCGCCGCCGCGTAGCTCTCCGGGTGGACGGCGGTATTGTCCAGGACGCTCTTGCTCTCCGGCACCCGCAAAAAGCCCGCACACTGCTCAAAGGCCTTGGGTCCCAGCTTGGGGACTTTCAAAATCTGCTTACGGGAGGTAAAGGGGCCGTTTTCCTCCCGATAGGCTACCACGTTTTTTGCCGTGGCGGCGGTAAGACCCGCCACATGCTGCAAGAGGGACGGCGAGGCGGTATTCACGTCCACGCCCACGGCGTTGACGCAGTCCTCCACCACCCCGTCCAGCGCCTCGTCCAGGTGTTTTTGCGGACAGTCGTGCTGGTACTGACCCACGCCGATGGCCTTGGGATCGATCTTCACCAGCTCCGCCAGGGGGTCCTGAAGCCGCCGGGCGATGGACACGGCGCTGCGCAGGTTCACATCGTAGTCCGGAAACTCCTCCGCCGCCAGGGGGCTGGCGGAGTACACGCTGGCTCCTGCCTCGGAGACGATCATATAGCTCACATGGGCGCCCTCGCTGTTCACCTGGCGGATCAGCTCCACCGCCATCTGCTCCGTCTCCCGGCTGGCGGTACCGTTGCCGATGGCGATGTGCTCCACGCCGTAGCGGCGGATGAGCTTTGCCAGGGTGGCGATGGCCTCCTTTTTCTGCCGCTCGCCGTAGGTGGGATAGACCACGGCGGTATCGAGCACCTTGCCGGTTCCGTCCACCACCGCCACCTTGCAGCCCATCCGGTAACCCGGGTCCAGGCCCATAGTGACCTTTCCCTTGACCGGCGGCTGCATCAAAAGCGGCTTGAGATTCAGGGCAAACTGGCCGATGGCGCCCTCGCCGGCCTTTTCCGTCAGCGCCGAGCGGGCCTCCCGCTCCAGGGAGGGGAAGATCAGGCGGTCATAGGCATCTTCCGCCGCAGCCTTGACAAATTCCATGGCCGCGCTGCCGGGAATGACTGCATAGCGGCGCACCGTCCGCAGCGCCAGCTCCCGGTCCAGTTCCACACTCACCTTCAGCTTTTCCTCCCGCTCACCCCGGTTGATGGCCAGGATCTGGTGGCCCTGGAGCCGGGAGAGCGCCTGGGTGAAATCGTAATAGAGCCGGTAAACCGTATCCTCGTCCGTGGCCGCCGTACTGTGGAGCACGGCGTTTTTCTCCAGCAGCGTCCGCAGCTTGCCCCGCAGCGCCGCGTCGTCGCTGAGGCGTTCGGCGATGATGTCGCCGGCGCCGGCAAGAGCCGCTTCCGCCGTCTCCACTCCCTTTTCCGCGTCCACATAGGCCGCGGCGGCCTCCAGAGGCAGCGGACAGTCCGCTCTCTGGGCAAACAGCACGTCTGCCAGGGGCTCCAGTCCCTTCTCCCGGGCGATGGTGGCCCGGGTACGGCGCTTTTGCTTATAGGGCCGGTACAGATCCTCCAGCTCGGACAAGGTACCGGCTTTGTCGATGGACGCCGCCAGCTCCTCCGTCAGCTTCCCCTGATCGGCAATGGACTTTTTCACGCTTTCCCGACGTTCATCCAGTCCCCGCAGGTATTTCAGCCGCTCTTCCAGGGTGCGCAGGGATGTATCGTCCATGGCACCGTGAAGCTCTTTGCGGTAGCGGGCGATGAAGGGGATGGTATTTCCCTCGTCCAGCAACCGCACCACGTTTTCCACATGCCGGGGCTCCTTGCCCAGCTCGGCTGCAATTTGTTCAATAATTCGATCCATAGGGCTTCCTTTCTGCCGTCTCCCGCCCGGCGGGAGAAAAAGGCGGCGTCCAGTCCCCGGGCGCCGCCGTCTTTCGTATGTTATTTATGGTAGAGCTTCTTTGTCTCATACCGGGGCTCGCAGCTGACATTGATGCCCAGGCGGCGCAGCAGGTTCTCATCCACCTCGCTGAGCACCACTGTAAAGTGGGCGTCACAGCCCCGGAGCTTGGGCAGCTGCTGCTGGGCCAGCTCCGCCAGGGGATTGGTCAGAGCGGAGATGGTCAGCGCCATCAGCACCTCGTCCGTGTGGAGCCGGGGGTTTTTGTGGCCCAGATACTCTGTCTTGAGTCTGCACACCGGCTCCAGCACCTGGGCGGAGATGAGCTCGAACTGGTCGTCAATACCACCCAGTGCCTTGAGGGCGTTGAGCAGCAGTGCCGAGGCCGCGCCCAACGTGTCGGACGTCTTGCCGGTGACCACCCGGCCGTCCGGCAGCACCATGGCGCCGGCGGGGCCTCCCGTGGTCTCCGCTTTCAAAAGGGCCGCGGACACCGCCGGGCAGATCTCCGGCGTGACACCGGCCTGCTGCATGACCAGCTCCAGTTTGCGCACCGGCTCGTCCCCGCACTTGCCCTGGAGCCGCTCCACACAGGCGGTGTAATACCGGCGCAGGATCTCCATACGGCTGGCAGCACAGCACACCGCATCGTCCACAATGCAGTTGCCCGCCATGTTCACACCCATGTCCGTGGGGGACTGGTAGGGGGACTTGCCCTGAATCTTTTCAAAGATCGTACTCAGCACCGGGAAGATTTCCACGTCCCGGTTGTAGTTGACGGCGGTCTTGCCGTAGGCCTCCAGGTGGAACGGGTCGATCATGTTCACGTCGTTGAGGTCCGCCGTAGCCGCCTCGTAGGCCAAGTTCACCGGGTGCTTGAGAGGCAGGTTCCAGATGGGGAACGTCTCAAACTTGGCGTAGCCGGCGGTGATGCCCCGCTTGTTGTCGTGATAGAGCTGAGAAAGGCAGGTGGCCATCTTGCCGCTGCCGGGGCCCGGCGCCGTCACCACCACCAGCGAGCGGCTAGTCTCGATGTAGTCATTTTTGCCCAAGCCCTCGTCACTGACGATATGGGCAACGTCGGACGGGTAGCCGGCAATGGGATAGTGTCGGTAGCAGCGGATGCCCAGGGCAGTGAGCCGCTTCAAAAAGGCGTCTGCCGCCGCCTGGCCGCTGTACCGGGTCATGACCACGCTGCCCACATACAGCCCCAGCTGGCGGAAAATGTCGATCAGCCGCAGCACATCCTCATCATAGGTAATCCCCAGGTCGCCCCGCACCTTGTTTTTTTCGATGTCCGAGGCGTTGATGGCGATGACAATCTCCACATCCTCCTGAAGCTGCTGCAGCATCCGGATTTTGCTGTCCGGCTCAAAGCCCGGCAGCACCCGGGACGCGTGGTAGTCATCGAACAGCTTGCCGCCGAACTCCAGGTACAGCTTGCCGCCGAACTGGGCGATGCGCCGCTTGATCTGCTCGGACTGGGTAGTCAGATATTTCTGGTTATCAAACCCGATGGCTTTCATAGATGTGCACGACCTCTCCTCATGTTTTCTGCAAAAGTATATCACAGCCTGTCCCGTTTGGAAAGTTTTTTGTCCGGCGGTTCTCCCGGGAAAAAAGGTCGACCTATTAGGGAAATTTATTGCCGATATTACCACTTTGTTCTTTACTTATGAAAAAACACCCGATATAATGGTTTAGGTTGGGCGCTTATGGCCCAATACATTACACCCGTAAATGTAAAACCGGGAGGGTTTTTATTATGTCAAATTGCGCCATCGTAGGCATCAACTGGGGCGACGAGGGCAAGGGCCGCATGGTGGATCTGCTCACCAGCGACTATGATGTGGTCGTCCGGTATCAAGGCGGCGGCAACGCCGGCCACACTGTGGTCAACGAGCTGGGCAAATTCGCCCTGCACCTGCTGCCCTCCGGCATTTTCCGCAAGGGCGTGGTAAACGTCCTGGGCAACGGTGTGGCGCTGGACTGCGAGAGCCTGTGGACGGAGATGCAGGACGTGACCTCCAAGGGTGTGTCCATCAGCCCTGAGAACCTGAAGGTCAGTGACCGGGCCTCCCTGCTGCTGCCCTGGCACCGGGATCTGGACGGTCTGGAGGAGGCACGGCTGGCTGACAAGAAGTACGGCTCCACCAAGCAGGGCATCGCCCCCTTCTACTCCGATAAGTACCAGAAAAAGACCATCATGGCCGGCGAGCTGCTCTACCCTGAAAAGCTTTGGGATCGTCTGGAAGGCATCCTGGAGTGGAAGAACCTGACCCTCACCAAGGTCTACGGCGCAAAGCCCTACACCATGGATGACCTCAAGGCCTGGGTGGCGGACTACGGCGAGAAGATCAAGCCCTACATCTGCGACACCGGTGCTTTCCTGCGTCAGGCCCAGGCCGAAGGAAAGTCCATTCTCTTTGAGGCGCAGCTGGGCTCTTTGCGGGACCTGGACTACGGCATCTACCCCATGACCACCTCCTCCAACGCCATTGCCGCCTACGCCCCGGTGGGCTCCGGCCTGCCCTGCGCCAAGCTGGACAAGATCGTGGGTGTGGTGAAGGCCTACTCCTCCTGCGTGGGCGAAGGCCCCTTCACCTGTGAGTGGTTTGGCGATGAGGCCGAGCAGCTCCGTCAGGCCGGCGGCGAGTACGGCGCCAAGACGGGCCGCCCCCGCCGGGTGGGCCCCATTGATCTGGTGGCCACCCGCTATGGCGTGCAGTGCCAGGGCGCCACGGACATTGCCCTGACCAAGCTGGACGTGCTCAGCTACATGGACGAGATCCCCATCTGCGCCCACTACATGCTCAACGGCCAGCAGATCGACTACTTCCCCTTCCCCGCCGTGCTGCCTGACGCCAAGCCCGTGTGGGAGTCCATGCCCGGCTGGAAATGCGACATCTCCGGCGTGCGCAAGTGGGAGGATCTGCCCCAGGCTGCCCGGGACTATGTGGAGTACGTGGAAAAGGCCATCGGCTGCCCCATCACCTACGTGTCCGTGGGGGCCGAGCGGGACGCCATCATCCTGCGTTAAATCTTTTCAAGAGAGACGAGACTCTCTTCCATCCAAGCTTCGCCTCCGGCGAAACGGACCGTACTCTCCGGAGGCACCCATTCGGGTGCCTCCTTACTTTTGAATTGAAGAAAGGTGGACCTTTACCATGTCCAAAGACCGCTACGAATCCCCTCTGGCGTCCCGGTACGCCTCCGATTTCATGCTGCATCTGTTCTCCGCCGACATGCGCATTCAGACCTGGCGGCGGCTGTGGGTGGCCCTGGCCCGGGCAGAGCATAACTTAGGGTTGCCCGTCACGGCAGAGCAGGTGGCTGAGCTGGAAGCCCACATCACCGATATCGACTACGAAATGGCCGCAGCCCGTGAAAAGGAAGTCCGCCACGATGTCATGGCCCACGTCTACACCTACGGCAAGGCCGCACCCGGTGCCGCCGGCATCATCCACCTGGGTGCCACCAGCTGCTATGTCACCGACAATGCCGACCTGATTCTCTACCGGGAGGGCCTCAAGTACCTGCGGGGCCAGCTTCTGGCTGTACTGGCCAACCTCAGCCGGTTTGCCGAAACCTACAAGGCCACGCCCACCCTGGGCTACACCCACTATCAGCCCGCCCAGCTGGTGACCGTGGGCAAGCGGGCCACCCTGTGGATGCAGGATTTCCTCTCCGACCTGGAGGAGCTGGACTTTGTCCTCTCCCACATGAAGTTTTTGGGCTGCCGGGGCACCACCGGCACGGAGGCCAGCTTCCTGGATCTCTTTGACGGGGACGAGGCCAAGATCGACGAGATGAACCGCCAGATCAGCGCCGAGTTCGGCTTCAACACGTGCTTCGACGTCTGCGGCCAGACCTATCCCCGGAAGGTGGACAGCCGGATTCTCTCGTGCCTGTCCGCCATCGCCCAGAGCTGCTACCGGATGGCAAACGACATCCGCCTGCTGCAGCATGACCGGCAGGTGGAAGAGCCCTTCGAGAAAAACCAGATCGGCTCCTCCGCCATGGCCTATAAGCGCAACCCCATGCGCTCCGAGCGGATCTGCTCTTTGTCCCGGTACCTCATGGCCGACGCCATGAACGCCCCCATGACCGCCTCCGTCCAGTGGATGGAGCGGACGCTGGACGACTCTGCCAACCGCCGCATCTCCATGCCGGAGGGCTTCCTCTGCGCCGACGCCATCCTGCGCCTGAGCCAGAACGTCACCGACGGGCTGCATGTGAACGAGAAGGTGGTGGAGGCCACCGTGCGGGAGTATCTGCCCTTCATCGCCACGGAAAACCTCATGATGGAGGCCGTCAAGCGGGGCGGCAACCGCCAGGAGCTCCACGAAATTATCCGCCAGTGCTCCATGGCCGCCACTGCCCGGATGAAGGAGGGCGAAAAGTGCGACCTGCTGAGCCGCTTGGCCGCCGAGCCCGCCTTCGGCATGACGGAAGCGGAGATGGAGGCCGTGCTGACTCCCTCTGCCTACATCGGACGCTGCCCCAGCCAGGTGGACGCCTTTTTGTCCAAGGTCCGTCCCCTGCTGAGCCAGGCTGCCACGGACAAGCCCGAAATCTCCCTGTAAAAGGCGTTCCGCGCCGGGTGGACAAGTGTCCTTGTGCAAAACGATGATTTTTCCAAAATGCCGCCGGTTCAGCCGGCGGCATTTTTGTTCCTTTTGCCGTTGACACCAACGGTGCGTGCGTGGTACACTCCAAACATCAAAGTTGATAAACCAAACGGCGTTGATGGAGAAAAGTACCGCAGGCGTTCCGGTCCAGTGAGCGGGGGAGAGTGGAAACCCCGTACCAAAGAACCGGCGGGAAGAACACTCCGGAGCCGCAATCCGAACGCGGAGGCTTCCGTCAGTAAGTGCGACGAGTTGTGATCGTTACATCACACAGGCTTGTTAGAGCCGGGAAAGGGGCCCTTTCGGGGGCAAGTTAGGTGGCACCGCGGATCGCAGCTATTCGTCCTAAAATTTTAGGAGGAAGCTGCGTTTTTTATTTTCCGGAGGTGCTTTTTTATGTGTTCCATCATGGGCTTTTCCAAGAAAACCCGCTCCAAGGCGGAGATCCGTCCTTACTTTGACCGTACCCTCTCCCGGGGGCCGGACATGTCCCGCATCATTGAGACGCCCACCGGCTACCTGTGCTTCCACCGTCTGGCCATCATGGGCCTGACGGAGGCCGGCATGCAGCCGTTCCAGCTGGGGGACGACTACGTGGTCTGCAACGGCGAGATCTACGGCTTCCGCCGCCTGCGCCGCCAGCTGATGGAAAAGGGCTATACCTTCCAGAGCGGCAGTGACTGCGAGGTGCTGCTGCCTTTGTACCGGGAACACGGCCTGGACATGTTCGCCATGCTGGACGCGGAGTTCGCCCTCGTTCTCTATGACGGTGCCACCGGCGAGCTGATCGCCGCCCGGGACCCCATCGGCATCCGCCCGCTGTACTACGGCTACGACACCGACGGCGGCATTGTGTTCGCCAGCGAGGCCAAAAACCTGGTGGGCCTTTGCGGCAAGGTCTTCCCCTTCCCTCCGGGCCACTACTATGCCGGCGGCAAGTTCGTCCGCTATGCCGACCTGACCCATGTGGACCACTACATTCACGACGATCTGGACACCGTGTGCAAGGGCATCCGGGACCGGCTGATTGCTGCCGTGGATAAGCGGCTGGACGCGGACGCCCCCTTAGGCTTCCTGCTCTCCGGCGGCCTGGACTCCTCTCTGGTGTGCGCCATCAGCTCCAAGGTGCTGGGCAAGAAGATCCGCACCTTCGCCATCGGCATGGACACCGATCCCATCGACCTCAAGTACGCCCGGGAGGTGGCCGACTACATCGGCGCCGATCACATGGAGGTGACCATGACCCGACAGGAAGTGCTGGACGCCCTGGAGAAGGTCATTGCATTGCTCGGCACCTGGGACATCACCACCATCCGGGCCAGCATCGGCATGTACCTTTGCTGCAAGGCCATCCACGAGCGCACCGACGTGCGGGTGCTGCTCACCGGTGAGATCTCCGACGAACTGTTCGGCTACAAGTACACGGACTTTGCCCCCAGTGCCGAGGCGTTCCAGAGAGAGTCCCAGAAGCGGATCGAGGAACTGCACATGTACGACGTGCTGCGGGCCGACCGCTGCATCTCCGTCAACTCCCTGGAGGCCCGGGTTCCCTTCGGCGACCTGGATTTTGTCAAGTACGTCATGTCCATCGATCCGGCCATGAAGCTCAACACCTACAACATGGGCAAGTATCTGCTGCGCCACGCCTTTGAGAAGGATCACCTGCTGCCCGACGACATTCTCTGGCGCCAGAAAGCCGCTTTCTCCGACGCGGTGGGCCACTCCATGGTGGACGATCTGAAAGCCTATGCCGAGGAGACCTACACCGACGAGGAATTTGAGACGCTGCGTCAGAAGTACTCCTACCGCACGCCGTTCACCAAGGAGAGCCTCCTCTACCGGGAGATCTTTGAAAAATACTATCCCGGCCAGGCGGCCATGATTGCCGACTACTGGATGCCCAACAAGGATTGGGCCGGCTGTGACGTGGATGACCCCTCCGCCCGCTGTTTGTCAAACTACGGCGAGAGCGGGAAGTGAATTCCGCGATTTTTATAGGTATTACCCATTGCGTTCCCGCAATTTTATGGTACTCTTTATAGTAAGGAAATAGAGGAGGATGAACGTATGAGCACCACACCCAAGCTTCCGGACCTGTTTGGGAGCATGGTTTTTAATGAAGAGACCATGAAAGAGCGGCTTTCTTCCGCATCCTACAGCGCCTGGAAAAAATGCATCACCGACGGCACGTCGCTGGATCTGGCCACCGCCAACGAGATCGCAGAAGCCATGAAGCAGTGGGCCGTGGAAAAGGGCGCCACCCATTTCACCCACTGGTTCCAGCCCATGACCGGCGTCACCGCCGAAAAGCACGAGAGCTTCATCTCCCCGGTGGGCGGCGGCAAGGTCATGATGGAGTTCTCCGGAAAAGAGCTGGTGCGCGGCGAGTCCGACGCATCCTCCTTCCCCTCCGGCGGTCTGCGGGCCACTTTCGAGGCCCGGGGTTACACCGCCTGGGACCCCACTTCTTTTGCCTTCATCAAGGAAGGCACCCTCTGCATCCCCACCATCTTCTGCTCCTACGGCGGTGAGGCCCTGGACAAAAAGACCCCCCTGCTTCGGTCCATGGATGAGGTCAGCCGCCAGGCGGTGCGGATTTTGCGGCTGTTCGGTGACACGGAAACCAAGCGTGTCACGCCCCAGGTGGGCCCCGAGCAGGAGTACTTCCTCATTGACAAGGATCTCTACTCCAAGCGGATGGACCTGCGGATGACCGGCCGCACCCTCTTCGGTGCCAAGCCCCCCCGGGGCCAGGAGCTGGATGACCACTACTACGGTGCCATCAAGCCCCGGGTCGCTGCCTACATGAAGGACCTGGATGAAACGCTGTGGGCTCTGGGTGTGCTCAGCAAGACCAAGCACAACGAGGTGGCCCCCTCTCAGCACGAGATGGCCCCCATTTTCACGGACGCCAACGACGCCTGCGACAAAAACCAGCTGACCATGGAGATGATGAAGAAGGTGGCCGACCGGCACGGTCTGGTCTGCCTGCTCCACGAAAAGCCCTTTGCCGGCGTCAACGGCTCCGGCAAGCACGACAACTGGTCCCTGGGCACCGACACCGGCAAGAATCTGTTCCGCCCCGGCTCCACTCCCCGTCAAAACGCCCAATTCCTGCTGTTTTTGGCGGCCTTCGTCAAGGGTGTGGATGAATATCAGGACTTCCTCCGGGCCACGGTTGCTTTTGCCGGCAACGACCACCGGCTGGGCGCCCAGGAGGCGCCGCCTGCCGTGCTGTCCATCTTCCTGGGCGACGAGTTGGGCGCCGTGGTGGACTCCATCATCCGCGGCACCGAGTTCAAAGAGCATGGCAAGCGCACCCTGCAAATCGGCGTGGATGTGCTGCCCGCCATCAGTCAGGACAACACCGACCGCAACCGCACCTCCCCCATGGCCTTTACCGGCAACAAGTTCGAGTTCCGGATGCTGGGCTCCTCTCAGTCCATCTCCGGCCCCAACATCGCCCTCAACACCATTATGGCCGAGGAGCTGGAGCAGTTCGCCGACCAGCTGGAAAAGTCCGAACACTTCCAGGAGGATCTCCAGGCCCTCATCAAAAAGACGTTCACCGATCACCAGCGCATCATCTTCAACGGCAACGGCTACGATGACGCCTGGATTGCCGAGGCCGAGCGCCGCGGTCTGTGCAACTTCACGTGTACCGTGGATGCCCTGCCCATGTACACCGCCCGGAAGAACATCGACCTGTTCGTCAAGCACGGTATCTATACGGAAGAGGAGATCAACGCCCGGGCCGAGATCCATATTGAAAACTACACCAATGTCATTGCCATCGAGGCCAAGACCATGGTGGACATGATCCGCCACGAGATCCTGCCTGCCGTCTCCGCTTACGCCGGTGCCTTGTGCGGCCGGGCCGCGGAGAAGAAGGCCCTTGGCGTTGCCTGCGGCTTCGAGACCTCCACCGCCGCCAAGGTGTCGGAACTGACCGACCAGCTGTCCGGCCTTTGCGACAAGATGGCCGGGGACATTGCCGCCACTCCCGCCGAGCCCACCCGCGCCATGGTGTACAGCCACGACGTGCTGACGCCGGACATGAAGGCTGCCCGCACGGCGGCGGATCAGCTGGAGACCATCACCGCCAAGGAGTACTGGCCCTTCCCGGTGTATGCCGATTTGCTGTTCTCCGTCTGACAGAACAAAAAAAACCGCCCGTCCCAATGGGACGGGCGGCTTTTTGTGCCCTCAGAGGATCAGTCCGAAAAACAGGGCCAGGATGGTGGTGACGATGCCGCAAAGGCCAATGGCAATGCCGCTCATGGCTCCCTCCGTCTCACCCATCTCCAGCGCCTTGGCCGTACCCAGCGCGTGGCTGCATGCGCCGATGGCCAGTCCGGCCTCCATGGGGTTCCGCACCCGCAGCAGCCGGATCAGCAGCGGCGCGCACAAATTGCCCAGAATGCCGGTAAAGATCACCGCCGCCACTGTAATCGGCACGATGCCGCCGTGGCCCTCGGCAACCGCCGTGGCAATGGGGGTGGTGACGGACTTGGGCAGCAGCGATGCCGTCAGCGACGCATCCAGGCCGAACAGCCGGCACAGTACCCACACCGACGCCACGGACGCCACCGCCCCCGCCGTGCATCCCACCAGAATGGGCAGCAGATTTTTCTTCAGCATCTCCCGCTGAGCGTACACCGACATGGCGATACACACAGTGGCGGGGGACAAAAAGAGGTTGATGAGGCTGCCGCCCACATCATAGTTTTCGTAGGGAATATGGAACACCACCAAAACGGCGATGATCATCAGCGAAGCCAGTACCAGGCTGTTGCAGATTACAAGACCTGTCTTTTTCTGAATTTTCACACCCAGCACATAGCAAAGAGCCGTCAGAGCGATGCCAAAAAAGGACGAGGATGTCAGCTCCATCATCTCCGCTTCCCCCTTTCCATACACTTGAGCGTCAGCCGGACGGCCCACACCGTCACAGCGAAGGTCACCACCATGGACACGACGCAGATCACCAGCAGCGCCACCAGATTGCTCCGCAGCACGTCCACGTAATTTATAATGGACACCACTGCCGGGACAAAGAAAAAGGGAAGATTCCCCAGCAGGAAGTCGGACTTTTCCTGGATGTGTTCCGTGCGGATGACGCCGATCCCCAGCAGAATCAGCAGCGCAGCCATACCGATGATACTGGCCGGCAGGGCAAAGGGAAGCACGGCTTCCACACATTGGCTCAGCCAGCAAATGCCGAACAGCAGCGCCACTTGTAAAATGATTTTCATGATGCAACACCTGACTTATGCGAAAAGTTTCTCTCATTCTAGAGGCTTCCCCGCCGGAAGTCAAACCCAAGAAGCGCCCCGGCGCCATTTTCAGCGTTTCGACACAAGGACGTCTGTCCGCCCGCTAAAATCCTGTTAACATTTATTTTAACTTTTTTTGCTTGCACCACCCACAGGACCCGTGCTATACTCTGCTTGTCGTAAAAAACTCGGTATGGAGGTGCCTCGTGCAAAAACGCAGTCATAAGCTTCTCGCATCCACGCTTTTACATGCCCAGGACGGCTTTTCCGCCCGCCGCTTCGAGCTGGCGTTCCTGTTCGGTTCCTTTCAGCCCGATTGCAATCCCCTCACCTATCTGAAAGGCTCCCGCCGGGCCCGCAAGCTGCGGGGACATAACTACTCCAACTCCCAGCCCTATATCGCCTCTCACATCGCCAAGCTGCAAAACCGCCGGCGCTGGACCATGTGGCAGTACTACACGCTGGGCAAGCTCACCCACTATCTGGCCGACGCCTTTACCTATCCCCACAACGAAAACTACCCGGAGAGCCTGGTGGCCCATCGGCAGTACGAGGACGACCTGCGCTCCTACCTTGCCCAGTACCTGCGCTTTCGCAGCCTGCGCCGCCAGCAGTTCCGGGCAGATCTGACCGCCGCCATCGAGGAACTGCACCGGCAGTATATGGAGTCCCAGGCCTCCATGCAGCGGGACGTGCAGTACATTCTCCAGGCCACGGCCATGCTCATGGCCGGTGTGCGTCCGGCGGCTGCCTGAGCCGACGCTCCTGGCAGTTTCTGTGAAAAAACGCCAGATTTTTTCTGCTTGTTTGTCAGAATTGTCACTTTCCTTTTTCCCCGGCTGGTGTTATCCTTTAAATATCTAAAGTGCCCGAAAGGAACTCCATCTATGAACCACACCATGTTCGCAGCTGAATACCGTTACTTTAGCTTTACCTATTTTTATGGTAAGGCTTATTTCGGTTGTGCTGAACGTGTGTGTGCGTGAGTGGGGCGCTTGAAAGCTACCCGTCCATCCTCGTCCGCAGCCAACCGGCTGCGGACGTTTTTTATTCATGAACCATATTCAGGAGGGATTCTCTATGATCGTCGTTCTCAAACACAACCCCAACCGCGACCAACTGGAAAGCCTGATTTCCTGGCTTCAGGAAAAGGGCATCATCATCCACACCAGCATCGGTGAGGCTCACACCATTCTGGGCCTGGTGGGCGACACCTCCCAGCTGGACATCGACCTGATCGCCGCGCTGGACATTGTGGAAGATGTCAAGCGGGTGCAGGAGCCCTACAAGAACGCCAACCGCAAGTTCCATCCCGAGGACACCGTGGTCAAGGTGGGCAACACCCAGATCGGCGGCGGCAACCTGACCATTATGGCCGGCCCTTGCTCCGTAGAGAGCGAGGAGCAGGTGGTGGCCATTGCCAAAGCCGTCAAAAAGAGCGGCGCCACCATGCTCCGGGGCGGTGCCTTCAAGCCCCGCACCTCCCCCTACTCCTTCCAGGGTCTGGGTGCCACGGGCCTGGAGTATTTGAAGGTGGCCCGCCAGGAGACGGGACTGCCCATCGTCACCGAGCTCATGGACCTGAGCCAGCTTCCCCTGTTCAAGGACGTGGACGTGATCCAGATCGGCGCGAGAAACATGCAGAACTTCGACCTTCTGAAGGCCGTGGGCCGTCAGGAAAAGCCCGTGATGATCAAGCGGGGCATGTCCGCCACCTACGAGGAGTGGCTCATGAGCGCCGAGTACGTCATGGCCGGCGGCAACGAAAACGTCATCCTCTGCGAACGGGGCATCCGCACCTTTGAGACCTACACCCGCAACACGCTGGACCTGGCCTGCATCCCCGTCCTTCGCAAGCTGACCCACCTGCCCATCATCATCGATCCCAGCCACGCCACCGGCAAGAGCTGGCTGGTGGACCCCCTGGCCATGGGTGCCGTGGCCACCGGCGCCGACGGTCTTTTGATCGAGGTTCACAATGACCCGGCCCACGCTTTGTGCGACGGTCCCCAGTCCCTGAAGCCCGAGGCGTTCGACGCCCTGGCCAAAAAGCTCTACAAGCTGCATGACGCCGTCAAGGCCATGGAGGAGTAAGGCATGAACGTTGGAATTGTGGGTCTGGGCCTGATCGGCGGCTCCATGGCCAAGAGCATCAAAGCCCGCACAGGCCACACCGTTTACGGCACGGACCTGAGTGCTGAAACCATGACCATGGCCCGCATGTGCGGTGCCATCGACGCCCCGCTGACGGAGGAGAACCTGCCCCAGTGCGATCTTCTTCTGGTGGCCATCCGGCCCCAGGCCGCCATCGACTGGGTGAAGTCCCATGCCGCCGCCATCTCCAAGTCCGCCATCGTGGTGGATCTTTGCGGCGTCAAGCGCAGCGTGGTGGCAGCTATCGCCCCGGTAGCGGAGCAGTATGGCTTTGCCTACATCGGCGGCCACCCCATGGCCGGTCGGGAGCGGGGCGGCTTTACTGCCGCCACCGATGACCTCTACGTGGGCGCGTCCATGATCCTCACGCCGGACAAGCGCACAGACATGCAGCTTCTGGAGACGCTGAAGGCCTTCTTTCTGGACGTGGGCTTTGCGGGACTCACCTTCTCCACCCCGGAAGAGCACGACCGCATTATCGCCTTCACCTCTCAGCTGGCCCACATCGCCTCCAGCGCCTACGTCAAGTCGCCGGAGGCCCAGCGCCGCCGGGGCTTCTCCGCCGGCAGCTTCCAGGACATGACCCGGGTGGCCCGGCTGG
>NZ_URDP01000007.1 GCF_900546705.1 uncultured Oscillibacter sp.
GCCAGCCGGGACGCCATGGACATCGACGGCTGCGGCCCGGCTGTAATCCAGCAGCTGGTGGAGAGCGGACTGATTACCAACCCTGCGGATCTGTACAGCCTGCGGGCTGAAGATGTGGCCAAGCTGGACCGGATGGGGGCCAAGTCCGCAGACAACCTGATCCGCGCCATTGCCAAGTCGAAGGAAAATGATCTTTCCAAGCTGATCTATGGACTTGGAATCCGACAGGTGGGCGAGAAGGCGGCCAAGGTTCTGGCCATGCACTTCGGCACGATGGACGCTCTCATGGAGGCTACGGAGGAGACGCTGACGGACATTAACGATGTGGGAGCGGTTACGGCCCGCTGCATTGTGGACTACCTGGCATCGCCCCAGTCCCGGGATCTGATTGCCCGGCTGAAGGATGCAGGGGTCAATATGGAGAGCCATACAGAGCTGGTGGACCGGCGGTTTGAGGGGCAGACATTCGTCCTTACCGGAACGCTGACCCGCTTTGACCGCAAGACGGCTCAGGCTCTGATTGAAGAGCGGGGCGGCAAGGCTGCCGGGTCTGTTTCCAAGCGCACCACCTATGTGGTAGCCGGTGAGGCCGCAGGCAGCAAGCTGCAAAAGGCCCGGAAACTGGGGATTCCCGTCCTGACGGAAGATGAATTTGCGGACATGCTGCAAACAGATAAGGAGGAACCGTGATGAAAGTATCCCAGAGACTGCTGGAGACGGCGCTGCCCATTTGGGAGAGATATTACCGCCATCCCTTTGTTCAGGGAATTGCCAGCGGCACACTGCCCAGAGAAAAATTCCAGTTTTATATGATCCAGGACCACAAATACCTGATGCAGTATGCCAAGGTGTTTGCTCTGGGCGTGATCCGTGCAGACCGGGAGAGCGACATGCGGTTGTTTGCCACCTTGATTAACGGAACGCTCAACACGGAAAATGCCGTACACAAGTGGTATCTCGGCCGGCTTGGGATCTCCCAGGAGGGAATTGACCGGGCCCCCATGTGCCTGAACAATGAGTCCTACACGAACTATATGATCTCCGTGGCCTTCAAAGAGGGCCTTGCAGAGCTGGCCACAGTGGTATTGGCCTGCGCATGGAGCTACAAGCTGATCGGCGATTATGTGGAGTCGATTCCCGGCAGCCTGCGGGAGGATAACTTCTACCGCCACTGGATCAAGACCTATACAAGTCCTGCCTACCGGGAGGATACGAAGGTGATGATCGACTTTGTGGACCGGCTCACCGAGGGGTATTCGGAGGAGCAGCTGAAGAATCTGGATCGGATCATCACCAACTGCAGTGAGTACGAGTATCAGTTCTGGGACATGGCCTGGACCCGGGGCGGACAGGACCAGTGAAGAACAAGTGCCGTGGACGGTAATGTCCACGGCACTTGTTATACTAAGAAGAGAGCGACTCAGCGATCGAAGGCGGGGTTCAGGTAGTAGACATTTTTTTCATCCAGCTTATCCTTCGCCAAACGAAGCCCCTCGCCGAAGCGCTGGAAGTGGACGATCTCCCGGGCGCGCAGGAATTTGATGGCATCAGATACGTCGGGGTCGTCAGAAAGACGCAGAATGTTGTCATAGGTAACACGGGCCTTCTGCTCCGCAGCCAGATCCTCCGTCAGATCGGCAATGACGTCTCCCTTGACTGCCATGCCGGCGGCACTCCAGGGAGACCCGGAGGCGGCGGTGGGATAGACGCCGGCGGTGTGATCCACAAAGTAGCTGTCAAAGCCGGCGGAGTGGATCTGCTCTTCCGTCAGGTTCCGGGTCAGCTGATGGACGATGGTGCCGATCATCTCCAGATGGCCCAGCTCCTCTGTGCCGATGTCGGTCAGCAGAGCCTTAAGCTCCGGATATGGCATGGAGTACCGCTGGGACAGATAGCGCAGGGAGGCGCCAAGCTCTCCGTCGGGTCCGCCGTACTGGCTGATGATTAAAGCCGCCAGCTTGGGATTGGTGTTTTTGATCCGGACGGGATATTGCAGCTTTTTCTCATAGACGAACATTATTCACCAACTCCTTCCTCCCAGGGCCAGGGATCTTTCAGCCATGCGTAACCGTCCTCGGGGGTCAGCGTTGTCTGTGTAAGAGGGCCATAGCGTTTTTCGTATTTTTCCCGGCCTTCGTTGGAGAGCTTGATATAGGACCAGTACAGTTGCAGAATCTCTTGGTCCTGTGGATGCGTCACCAGATATAACCCCAGCTCATCGATGGCAAAATCCAGCGCCATCAGCTCGGCCAGAGCGGTGTTGGCCATTTTGGTATGGGCCTGGATGGCGGCCTTGAAGGGCAGATCCAGGCCGGGAAACAGTGTCCCGGTCTGCAGAGCCTCCATCCGGCTGTACCGGACAGGGTTTTGCTGCTGCATGGGGACAAAGGGGAACGCCAGCGCCCCGCAGGCGCCGGGCAGCGTCCCCTGATCCTCGCCGCAGGCGGCGGGGGAGACAGTCTTTGATTTGTCCATGCTTAAAGAATCCTCCTTTGACGTGGACTCCGGCGGGAGCGGATTCCCGCCTGCTTCATGATATGCAGGTGCGGGCGGAGAGGAGCCTGCCCTTGATTTTGCAGGGGGGCGCGGCTATAATCGGTATATGGGATAAGCAGGCGAACATACTTTCCTGTGTGGGAGGTGTTGCCTGTGGTCTTGTTGGTGGTAAAGCGAAAATGGGCTGTTCTCTGGGGACTCTGTCTGGCAGCCGGTGCGCTGGCACTGTCGGGACCGGTACTTACTGATACTGTGCCGGTATTTTCTCCTGAAGCACCTGTCTCTGCCGTTGTGGTTCTGGACCCGGGCCACGGTGGGGAGGACGGCGGTGCCGTTTCGGCGGATCAGACGGTGTCTGAGAGCCGGATTAACCTGGAAATTGCACTGCGGGTGCGGGACTTGATGACTTTTGCGGGTCAACCCACTGTCATGACGCGGACCGATGACCGAGCAATTTACTCCTCCGAGGCCAGGACGCTGAAGGAAAAGAAGACATCTGATCTGAAAAACCGGGTGGCCATGGTCAACGAAACAGAGAACGCGCTGCTGCTGAGCATACACCAAAACAGTCTTCCGTCTTCTCCGGTGACTCATGGAGCCCAAGTGTTCTGGAACGATAGGGAAGGGGCGGAAGCGTGGGGAAATGCGGTGCAGGATGCATTGAACCTGACCATCAACCCGGGAAATGAAAAACACAGCCGGGAGATTCCCGACTCGATCTACCTGATGAAACATGTGACAGCGCCGGCCATTTTGGTGGAGTGCGGTTTTTTGTCCAACGGAGAGGAAACCGTCCTGCTTCAGCAGCCGGAGTACCAGCTGACGCTGGCGGCGGCAATTACGGCCGGGTACATGTCATGGAACGGAGCATGAAATGAAGCAAAAAACGCTTTTTTACTGTACAGAGTGCGGAAACGAAACGCCGAAGTGGGCAGGGAAGTGCCCTGCCTGCGGCGCATGGAATACCATTGTGGAGCAGCCGGAGGCGTCTTCTTCCAGGAGTATTGCCAAAAGTGGTGGGCGGAGCAGCCGCCTGGCCCCGCCCAAGGCCTGTCCCGTGACGGAGCTGGACAGCGACGAGGAGATCCGTTTTCCCACCGGAATGGGGGAACTGGACCGGGTGCTGGGCGGCGGCGCCGTAAAGGGATCTCTGGTGCTGGTGGGCGGCGCTCCCGGCATCGGCAAGTCCACACTGATGCTGCAGATTTGCAGCAAGCTGTGCGAGTTTTCCAAGGTGTTGTATGTATCCGGCGAGGAGTCCACTCACCAGCTGAAGCTGCGCGCCCGGCGGCTGCGGGTGGACAGCCCGTCGCTGTATGTCCTTTCAGAGACCGGACTGGACGCGGTGTTGGGGGCGGTGGAGACTGAGAAGCCGGATGTTTTGATCGTGGACTCCATCCAGACTCTTTGCAGCGATGAACTGGATTCTCCGGCGGGCAGTGTCAGCCAGGTGAAGGAGTGCACCATGGCGCTGATGCAGCTGGCCAAGAGCCGGGGAATCACCGTGTTTGTGATCGGGCATGTCAATAAGGAGGGCTCTATTGCCGGCCCCAAGGTGCTGGAGCATATGGTGGACTGCGTGCTCTACTTCGAGGGGGACCGCCATACGACCCACCGCATCCTGCGGGCGGCGAAGAACCGGTTTGGCGCCACCAACGAGATCGGTGTTTTTGAGATGCGGAATGAGGGGCTGGCGGAGGTGGAGAATCCGTCGCAGCTGCTGCTCTCCGGTCGGCCGGACGACGCACCGGGCACCTGCGTTGCCTGCGTTATGGAGGGCATGCGGCCGGTATTGGCAGAGATCCAGGCGCTGGTGGTTTCCAGTAGCGGCAGCAACCCGCGCCGTACCAGCAACGGATTTGATTACAACCGGGCGGCCATGCTGCTGGCAGTACTGGAAAAACGGGGCGGCCTGAAAGTGTCCGCGTGTGACGCATATATCAACATTATCGGCGGACTGTGGCTGGAGGAGCCTGCTGCGGATCTGGCCGCTGTGGTGGCCATTGCCTCCAGCTATCTGGACCGGCCGGTGCCTGGGGAATTGGTAGCCATCGGGGAAGTGGGTCTGACAGGCGAGCTTCGCTCCGTGACCCAGCTGGGCCAGCGGGTCAGTGAGGCCCGCCGGCTTGGCTTCCGGAAGTGTCTGATTCCGGCCCACGGGGCACAGACTCTGACGGCACCGGAGGGACTTGCATTGATCCCGGTTCGGAATATCGGTGAGGCGATCCGAGCCGCACTGGGCCAGCAGGGATAAAGTGGACGCAGGCGCCGCCCAGGGCCGGCAGACCCGCTGCGGCGGCGCTTTCCAGCGTGCACACTCCATCTTGCTGATAGACGCAGGTGCTGGTACATGGAATCAAGCTCACAGGGCATCATCCGTTTCTGATTGAGATGATGATAGGATGCCCGGACAATGAAAAGCTATACGAATGAAGAGCAGGGAGAGGAGGTTTTTGCGCGCATACCAAAAATTGAACAAAATAAAAATTTTGTTCAATTCGGGGGAGATGAAAATGCCCGCTTCCCCGAAAATGGCCGGTTTTTACGGGTTTTGCCCAGCCGGCGTTCCGAATTGGTTTTGCACGCAACTTGTATATGTTGGACTATCGCACACAGGCGCCGCAGATTTTGCGGGATTTTCTTTCGTATCATGAGACGGTCAAAGCGCACTCCCGCCGGACCGTGGATGAATATTATCTGGACCTGCGGAATTTTTTCCGCTATATCAAACAGATCCGGGATCCTGCTCTGGCGGATAAATCCCTGGATGAAATCGACATTATGGACGTGGATCTCCCGTTTGTGGCATCTATCACGCTGACGGACATCTACGGCTATATGACCTATCTCAGCCGTGACCGGATTCAGAATCAAAACAGCCGCAACCCTGAGTATGGCCTGACCCCTGCGTCCCGGGCCCGGAAGATCGCCACCATCCGCTCCTTTTATAATTATCTGACCAATAAAATGCACCTACTTCGTGAAAATCCTGTCAAAGATATAGACTCCCCCAAATTGCAGAAGTCTCTGCCAAAATATCTGACGCTGGAGGAAAGCGTCCATCTGCTGGGCTCGGTGGACGGCAAGAATCAGGAGCGGGATTACTGCATCCTGACGCTGTTTCTCAACTGCGGTCTTCGGATTTCGGAGTTGGTGGGCCTGAATTTACAGGATATTCAAGAGGACGCTCTGCGGGTACTGGGCAAGGGCAATAAAGTGCGGATCATCTATTTGAATGAGGCCTGCCAGAGCGCATTGCGGCAATACTTGGCCGTGCGGCGTCCTATTCGCGGACGGGATGAAAACGCGCTGTTCCTCTCCTCCCAAAATGAGCGGATCAGCCGCTCCACGGTCCACGCCATGGTAAAAAAGCGGCTGAGCGAGGCGGGACTGGACAGCCGGCAGTATTCCTCTCACAAGCTGCGCCATACTGCCGCGACGCTGATGCTGCAAAACGGTGTGGATGTGCGGGCAGTACAGGAGGTACTGGGACACGATCATCTGAATACCACGGAAATCTACACCCATATTGACAATGAGGGCCTGCGAATTGCTGCAAAGGCAAATCCCTTGTCACACACGTTCAGACAAGAAAAAAAGAAGAAAAAGGACGAGCAGAAATCCTGAAATCCGAAAAAAGGAACCGCCGTACAGCGGTTCCTTTTGTGCACTTCCCTGTTATGATTTATCTCGCTTTTCACAGGAAGCTCAATCAATGGACAAAATCGTTTTTCCGGTGGTTTGCTCCAAAAACGTACGAAACTGACTCAGAGTTCCCCCGGTCAGCGTGGATTTGTCATAGGCTTGTACATGCTTTTTCCCAAATACGAAAATCAGGTACTGATGGGATTCTACAATTGCTGCAATCGTTCCATAATTCCAGCTGGTGGTACCGAGCTGCGTCTGGGTACGGTATCCTTCCAACGTAAAAACGGCATCCACATGGTGGGCACCCGGCAGAATTGCCCGGTTGAAGAACCATCCGTTGATGGGATCTTCCCAGATCAGCTGAACGAGGAGAAGCACGATGCACAGCAAAGAGGCAAGGTTCTCCGGTGCCAGGAGAACAAAAGGACCGTCCAGCGGGATGAGGCAGATCAGAAGAAGCACCAGGATCAGAACACTCAGAATGCGCAGAATTCTGGAGCGGGTCTTTCGGACTGTTTTTCTCAGCGCTTTGGAAATGGCTGCTCCGGTTTTTCTTGTGTAGTCCACTTTGATTTGAAATTCCATAGGACCCTCCCTACCGTCGGCGGCTCTGCGGCGCGCCGTATTTTCTGCCTTTATGACGGCATGGGAGGTATGTTGGATTCTTAAGATTTTTGAAGCATAGAAAACCGCTGCCGCCCAACCGGGCGGCAGCGGTTTTTACTTGGACTCAGTGCAGCAGGCAGCTCCAGTTCCAGGAGGGATACATGGGCATGGAGCCCAGACGCCAGACGGAGACACCGGTTACGTCCAGCAGCGCGGCGGCCTGAGTGGCTTTCTGAATGGTTTGTGCGTTTTGATACCACAGGAAGTACCGGCTTCCGTCCTCCGTAGAGTAGACTGCGAAGGAATGCTGGTAGGCCTCCGACCAGCCAACCACGGTATCGGATTGCTGCAGCCGGCGGCTGACGGTTTCATTGGAGGGATATACCGGTGTTCCGGATAGCAGTTTCCCATTTGCGTCGATTTTCCAGGCGACGTTCTTGCAGCTGAAACCAAGGACGATCTTGGAGCGATCCTGTACGCCGGTATGCTCGTCCGTAACCGCCATCAGGGAGTAAAATACCTGGTCGATGGGCGCCGGGCAGGCAGTCTGGTGATAGGTGGTGCCCTCGTACCCGGCCAGATTGACAGCATCGTAATCATAGGCCATCAAAATGACCTTGTCTGCCAGGTCTCCGATGGCTCGGTAATCGTAGCCGTCATAGTAGCTTCCTGTAGCAAGCGCGGGCTGCACACAGACATACAGGGCAAGGTGGCGGGAGTCCAGACTGCCCAGAACCCCGGACAGCTGCCGCAGAAATTCGGTGAAGTTGTCCCGATCCGCTGCCCGCAGACCCTCAAAATCAATGGTAACACCTGCGTACGGATTTTTCCCGATGGCTTCGTAAGAGGAGGTCACCTCCGCAGCGATGGCTGCAACCGCCTCCTGCCGGCCTGTTTCAGAAGCCAGCATCTCCCGCAGGCTGCTCCCCTCCATGAATACGCTCAGATTCAGCGGGACGCGGTTGCCCTCCAGATAGGCGGTTACGCTTTCATATCCGTCCGGGACGGCATACTCATTGCCGCCGGCATTGGTGGTCTCCAGGGTGGCGGAAGCTCCATCCCAGGTCATACGGCTCCAGCCGGCGCTGACAGCGTCCATGTCTTGGGCGTAATTGAGCTGGCTGTAGGAGGAGATGGCGTAGAAGCCGTGTACCCAATCCACACTTTTCTGGAGCTTTTCATAAATTCGCACCAGCATGGCAGCAGCCTGGGCACGGGTTGCGGTGGCGTTGGGGGAAAAAGTGGTGTCCGAAGTGCCCTTGGTCATGCCAATGGCATAGGCGACGGCTACGTACCCCTTCCCTGTTGTCACATCGGTAAACGGCAGTGCGGATGCGCTCTCAGCCAGCTTGGCGGCGCCGCCAAGCCCCAGCCCGCGCACCAGCAGTTCGGCCATTTCCAGTCGGGTCACGGCGTCGTTGGGGCGGAACGGCACATCGGAATCCACTGCGTTGTGGGCGACGGCGGAGGCGATGGCACTTTGATACGTGGCAGAAAGACCAGACGGCAGATTCATTTGTGCCGGGAGGATGGTATTCCCCGTCCCGTCACTGGTCCAGCCCAGCATTCGTCCCAGGACGGTCACAAACTGCGCCCGGGTCATGGAGTCGGCATATCCGAAATCCTGATCGCTGTACCCGTTCATCAAGCCGTATTGTACTGCCTTTTCCACCTCACCGGCCAACGTACTGCCGGCGGGAACGTCCCGATAAGCGGCGGCCGGCAGGGTCAGTCCCGCCAGCAACAGGGCGGTCAGCAGCACAGACAGCAGTTTTTTCATGGCATGATCCTCCTCTCTTTTGTTGGGGCTATCATAGCCGGATTTCCTGGAAAAATCATGAATAAATTATGAACTCACGGCCGCATGGTCCCCAGAATATGGAGAAAGCGCAGCTTCTGGAATGAGTAGGAGGAAAGCGGCCGGCCGAAGGCATCATAGCTGTGGGCGGCGACCAGGATGTTGTCCGGTCCGGCAGGACTGCCCACAGCCACAATAACCGGTGTGTGCTGGAAGGACGTCCCGTCGAACGAAAGCTGTACCAGATCGCCCGGCAGCAGGGCTTCCGGCTGGCAAGAAACACCCACCGGACCGGATAAGGCGGTCCCGCGGGTCATGAAGTTCCAAAAGTAGCCCACGCCGGTCCATGCGGGAGCCTTTCGGTTGGCATCCAGGTAGTACCAGCCCAGGTCCGGCGTGTAATTCATGAGATTGCTGCCGGCGTAGACGCACTGCGAGGCGAAGTTGGTACAGTCTCCCCCCAGTTTTTCATAGTCATAAAAAGCCGGGTTCCTGCCAAAGGCCCACTGACGGGCATAGCGGATCACGGCAGTGCGGTCATAGTCCTGTACAAGGCGCATGGTTCTCCCTCCCCTGATGCAGTGTATGCCCAGGGCAGCTGAGGCGTTCTGAAAAAAAGAGGAGGCGCCCGGCGCCTCCTCTTGCAGGGACTATGGAATCAGGCCTTGTGATCGCAGCCCAGAACGTCGACGATCTTGTGCGCCACCAGTTCCTTGATGGCAGCACGGGCAGGCTTGAGATACTCGCGGGGATCGAACTTGTCGGGATGCTCTGCCATGAACTTGCGGATGGTGCCGGTCATGGCCAGGCGCAGGTCAGAGTCGATGTTAATCTTGCACACGGCGCTCTTGGCGGCCTTGCGCAGCTGCTCTTCGGGAATGCCGACAGCGTCGGGCATCTTGCCGCCGTACTCATTGACCATCTTCACGAAGTTCTGAGGCACGGAAGAAGAGCCATGCAGCACGATGGGGAAGCCGGGCAGGCGCTTTACCACTTCGTCCAGAATGTCAAAGCGCAGCGGAGGGGGAACCAGCTCGCCCTTTTCATTGCGGGTGCACTGAGCGGCGGTAAACTTGTAGGCACCGTGGCTGGTGCCGATGGCGATGGCCAGAGAGTCGCAGCCGGTCTTTTCCACGAACTCCTGAACCTCGTCAGGATGAGTGTAGTGAGACTCCTCGGCGGAAACCTTCACGTCATCCTCAATGCCGGCCAGAGCGCCCAGCTCGGCCTCGACCACCACGCCGTGGTCATGGGCGTACTCCACGACCTTCTTGGTGATCTCGATGTTTTCAGCAAAGGGCTTGGAGGAGGCATCGATCATGACGGAGGTGAAGCCGCCGTCGATGCAGGACTTGCAGGTCTCGAAGTCGGGGCCGTGGTCCAGATGCAGAGCGATGGGGATGTTGGGGCACTCGATGACAGCGGCCTCCACCAGCTTCACCAGGTAGGTGTGGTTGGCGTAGGCGCGGGCACCCTTGGACACCTGCAGGATCAGGGGCGCATCCAGATCCCGTGCAGCCTCAGTGATGCCCTGGACGATCTCCATGTTGTTGACGTTGAAAGCGCCGATGGCGTAGCCGCCGTCGTATGCCTTCTTGAACATTTCGGTAGTGGTAACCAATGGCATAATGATCACTCCTCATCAATTTGTCCCGTCCCTTCGCCCGTTGCCCCGGCCCAATAGGGTCGGTTGTTAACGTATTGTCAAATTGAACGATTCAAAAGGACGAAAACGATTTTCTTCTATGATAATATCACAGAAAAATTAAAATGCAAGTATTTACAATTCTTTTTTTCAATGATATGATAGCGTTACAATATTCTGAGGAGGCTTTTCTCATGAGTGAACTGAAAGGCGCATGCATCGTCGGCCAATCCGGCGGCCCCACTTCTGTCATCAACGCCAGCGTATACGGCGTTATCGACACGGCACTGAAGAACCCCAATATCACCCGCGTTCTGGGCGCAGAGCACGGCATCAAGGGCGTTTTGAATGACCGTTTGTTTGATATGGGTCAGGAAGATCCTGCAGAGCTGGAGCTTTTGAAGTATACTCCCTCCTCCGCACTGGGCTCCTGCCGCTACAAGATGGCAGATCCGGATGTGGACGACACCGACTACAAGCGTATTCTGGAAATCTTCAAGAAGTACGACGTCCGCTATTTCTTCTATAATGGCGGCAACGATTCCATGGACACCTGCAACAAGATCTCCAAGTACATGCAGAAGGTCGGCTATGAGTGCCGCGTGATGGGTGTGCCCAAGACCATCGACAATGACCTCTACGGTACCGATCACTGCCCCGGCTATGCCTCCGCCGCCAAGTATATTGCCACCAGCTGCATGGAGGTTTATCAGGATGCCCGTGTGTATGACACCGGCATGGTCTGCATTATCGAGATCATGGGCCGTCACGCCGGCTGGCTGGCCGGTGCTTCTGCGCTGGCCACCGCTTACGGCGCAGGCCCTGATTTGATTTACCTGCCTGAGGTGGATTTTGATATGGATACGTTCCTGGCGGATGTGGAGCGGATCTACAAGGAGAAGGGCAACTGCATGGTAGCTGTCTCCGAGGGTATCCACTATGCCGACGGCTCCTTCGTCTCTGAGGCGAAGACCTCTGCCACCGACGGTTTCGGCCATGCCCAACTGGGCGGCCTGGCTGCCCTGCTGGCGCAGATCGTCAAAGAAAAGACCGGTGCCAAGGTACGCGGCATTGAGCTGAGCCTGCTGCAGCGCTGCGGTGCACATCTGGCTTCTGAGACGGATATTGAGGAGTCCTACATGTCCGGCAAGGCGGCCGTTGAGAACGCCGTGGCCGGGATCACGGACAAGATGGTGGGCTTCGAGCGCAGCTACGAAAACGGTCAGTATGTCTGCAAGACCAAGCTGCTGGGGCTGACCGAGGTGGCCAACACGGAGAAGAAGGTGCCTCTGGAGTGGATCAACGCCGCCCACAACGGCGTGGAGAAGCCCTTTATCGACTATGTGCTTCCTCTGATCCAGGGAGAGCCCAAGCTCCCCAAGCAGGATTCCCTGCCCCGCTTTGCCAAGCTGAAGAAGGTTCTGGCCAAGTAACTGCGAAACAAAACAACATCCGCCCTGCGCTTATGGCCCAGGGCGGATTCTTTTTGTTTGATGTGCGGCGTTTACCGATTTTTCTGATAGATGGTCCAAAGTCCTTCCATCAGCAGATATTTGTCATAGACAATCTTATTGCGGCAGTATTTAACGATGACCGGGGCATTGCCGCCGGTGGCCACGGCGGTGACTTCCCTGCCCGGAAATTCCGCCCGGATCCGGTCAATGATCCCGTCCAGCATGCCGGCAGTTCCGTAGACGATTCCGGAGCGCATGCAGTCCTCCGTGGTTTTTCCGATCAGTGTCTTGGGATGCTGGAGTGAGATGGCAGGCAGCTGAGCGGCCCGGCGACTGAGAGCCTCCAACGATACATTGACGCCCGGAAGCAGCAGCCCGCCCTCGTAGCTGCGGTTCTGACCGATAACGCCGATGGTTGTGGCAGTACCCATGTCGATGGTGATGATGGGCGGCTGGAATTTTTCCAGAGCGGAGACGGCGTCGGCCACAATATCGGCACCCACCTGGCTCTGCACGGCAAGACGGATGTTCAGCCCCGTCCTCACACCGGGACCCACCACCATGGGGGGCTTGCCCAGAAGGCGGGTCAGGGCTTTTTCCATCATGAAATTCAGCGGCGGCACGACACTGCACAAAATGGCGCCGGTGACGTCCGCATAGTCATAATGATACAGGGTAAACAGATTCATCAGGTCGATGCTGATTTGATCCGCAGTTTTTCGGCTGTCCGTGTCCAGCGCGGCCAGAAACTGCAGCTTTTTGTCCCGGTCGAACAGGCCCACGGAGGTGTTGGAATTCCCCACGTCTATGGCCAGCAGCATGTATGCCACTCCCCTTCCTGAATTGAATGTGTTTTTTCCATGGTACCACGATCAAAGTTTGCTTGCAAGGCGGGAAATACCGGCTTTTTTCAACAAGGGGATTGCGACCGTACATATGTTCTTTTATAATAAGAGCAAAGCGATGGAGGAGGTGTTTCTTTGGATTTCCCCTACGGAGCAAAGGAAATTACCCATCTTTGCACCAAGGACCCAAAGCTGGGGGCAGCCATAGAACGGATCGGCCATGTCAGCCGGGAAATGGATCCGGATCTGTTTGCCTCTGTGATCCACCAAATTATCGGCCAGCAGATTTCCATGGCGGCGCAGAGAACAGTGTGGGAGCGGTTTTTGCATGCCGTGCCGGAGGTGACGGCAGAAAATGTGCTCCGGCTGACGCAGGAACAGCTGCAGAGCCTGGGCATGACTTACCGGAAGGCAGCGTATATTCAGGAGTTTGCCCACAAGGTGCACAGCGGCGAGTTTGACCTTGCGGCGCTGGATGCCATGGAGGATTCGGAGGTGCTGACAGCCCTTTCCTCCCTGCGGGGGATTGGGCCCTGGACGGCGGAGATGCTGATGATCTTCAGTATGGGGCGGCCGGATATTGTCAGCTACGGCGACCTGGCCATTCTGCGGGGCATGCGGATGCTCTACGGGAGAAAGACCCTGGACCGGAAGACATTCGAGCGTTTCCGGAAACGGTACAGCCCCTATGGAACAACGGCCAGCCTGTACCTTTGGGCAATTGCCTGCGGTGCTTTGCCGGAACTGCGGGACCCGGCTGTGCCTAAAAAGAAAGGAGCGAAGAAAGGACGATGACAAACCTGATGGAGTATTCCTCGCCGGTAGGACGCATCTATTTGGCTTCCGAGGGAGATGCACTGACGGGACTTTGGATCGAGGGACAAAAGTACTTTGCAGCGACGCTGGAAAAAGCGGAGACCCGGGAACAGGAATCCGCGCCGCTGCTGCAGGCAGCGCGCTGGCTGGATGCGTATTTTGCAAAGGCGTTCCTCCCTGCCCTGCCGCCGCTTGCTCCCAAGGGCAGCTCCTTCCGTCAGGCGGTATGGCAGCTGCTTTTGGAGATCCCATACGGACAGACTACCACATACGGTGCACTGGCTGAGACTCTGCGCCGGCGCGGCGTCGGGGCGGCGGCACAGGCGGTGGGCGGCGCCGTAGGACACAATCCCATCTCCATCATCATTCCCTGTCACCGGGTGGTGGGCGCCGACGGAAGCCTGACGGGCTACGCTGGCGGTATACAGATCAAGCGAAGACTGCTGGAGCTGGAAGGGGCAGCGATGGACAAGCTGTATGTCCCAAAACGGGGAACGGCACTCTGAGAGGAAAAAACGGAACACCGGATGCTCCCCGGTGTTCCGCTTCATGGTTACAAAATGATGCAGATAAGACCGCCGCTGCCCTCGTTGATGATGCGTTCCAGCGTCTCCCGCAGTTTTTTTCTGGCGTCCTCTGGCATCCGCTTGAGCTTGGTCTGCAGATCCTCGCTGACCAGCTCATGGAAGCTGCGGCCGAAAATATTGGATTGCCAGATCTTGCTGGTGTCCCCTTCAAACTCCTGCAGCAGGTAGTTTACCATGTCCTCGGACTGTTTTTCGTTGCCCACAATCGGGCTGACCGCTGTCTCGATGTCTGCCCGGATCATGTGGATGCTGGGAGCACTGGCCTTGAGGCGGACACCGTAGCGTCCCCCCTGCTTCATGATCTCCGGCTCTTCCAGCTTCAGCTCGTCGATGCTGGGCACCACAATGCCGTATCCGGTTTCCCGCACATCCCGGAGGGCTCCGGCGACCTTGTCGTATTCGCTCTTCACAGCTGCCAGCCGGGTCAGCAGACTCATCAGGTCGCCGTCGTCTGCCACCTCGAAGCCGGATTGCTCTGAGAGCGTTTTATAAAACAGCTCCCGCGGCAGACACAGCCGGGCCGTGGCCACACCGGTGCCCAGATCGATGGAGGTGACGGAGGCCTCGCTGATATCCCCGCTGTCGCCCAGGGCGGCAACCACGCCCTCTACCTGGCGGATGTGGCGCAGGGAGACGGTCCCCTGCCGGATAGCCTCGTACAGCCCGGACTTGATGGGGTGCTCCTGCGGCAGAGCATCCACCCAGGGCGGCAGAAACAGATCCAACTCCTGGAGCGGGAACTCATATAGGACGGCTTTGAGAATATCGGTTACGTCCTCTTCCTCCAGCTCCAGACAATTCACCGGCACACAGTTGACCTGATACCGTCCGGCAATGTCCCGGGCGATGGCAGTGGCCCGTTCGCTTTTTGGAGCCTGGGAGTTGAGCAATACGATAAACGGCTTGCCCAGCTCCTGGAGCTCCCGGATTACCCGCTCCTCTGCCTCCAGGTAGTCTTCCCGGGGAATCTCGGAAATGCTGCCGTCTGTGGTGACGACAATCCCGATGGTGGAGTGCTCGGCAATCACTTTCCGCGTTCCCACCTCGGCCGCCTCTGTCATTGGAATTTCGTGGTCAAACCAGGGGGTGGTCACCATGCGTGGGGCATCGTCCTCGTACTGGCCGATGGCACCCTTGACCATGTACCCCACGCAGTCAATGAGCCGCACCGAGAAGGCCGCGCCGCCCTCCAGTTGGATCTGGGCCGCCTCCTCCGGCACGAACTTCGGCTCTGCCGTCATAATGGTACGGCCGCTGCCGCTTTGCGGCAGTTCATCCCGGGCTCGCTCCTTGCGGTAGACATTATCAATGTTGGGAATGACCTGGGTCTCCATGAACCGCTTGATAAAGGTGGATTTGCCCGTCCGCACCGGGCCGACCACACCGATATAGATGTCTCCGGCGGTGCGGGTGGCGATATTCTGGTAGATGGTTGTATTCATAGCATCCCGTCCTTTTTCCGCTCCATAGTCATGTTCCATCTCTATGTCAAAGCAGGGATTCCTATGACAGCCCGTCTTTTGTTCTGTGCATAACACACAAAACTACAGCCGACAAGCATTTTTCAATTGTGCGAATTTTGCATTTACAGAGATAATTTAGTATGGTAAACTGCTAATGTATTAAACGAGCGGGATACCCGCAGCAATGGAGGATTGGATATGAAAAAGTGGATGGCTATGCTGCTGGCAGCAACAATGGTATTTTCCCTGACGGCTTGCGGCAGTACGAAGGAAGAGGAAACAGAGAAAGAGAGCGATCTTGCCTACGTGCAGGATAAGGGCACTCTGGTGGTAGGCATCACCGAGTTTGAGCCCATGGACTATCAGGACGAGAGCGGCAACTGGATCGGCTTTGACGCCGACATGGCCAAGGCCTTTGCCGAGAGTCTGGGAGTGGAAGCTCAGTTCCAGGTCATCGACTGGGACAACAAGGTCATGGAGCTGGATGGCAAGACCATCGATGTGGTCTGGAATGGTATGACTCTTACTGATGAAGTCACTTCCGCCATGGAGTGCTCCAACGCCTACTGCAACAACGCCCAGGTGGTGGTCCTGCCTGCCGACGTGGCTGACCAGTATCCCGACGCTGCCAGCATGGCCGACCTGAACTTCGCCGTGGAGTCCGGCTCTTTCGGCCAGGACCAGGCCGACGCCAACGGCTTTACTTATACGGAGGTTATTGATCAGGCTACTGCACTGATGGAAGTGGCCTCCGGTACCGCTGATGCCGCCATCATCGACTCTCTGATGGCTGGTGCTATGGTGGGCGAGGGAACCAGTTATGCCGATCTGACCTACACGATCACCCTGAACCCTGACGAGGGTGAGAAGTACGGTGTGGGCTTCCGCAAGGGCTCCGATCTGGCTGCCGCGCTGAACCAGTTCTTCACTGACAGCTATGCCGACGGCACGATGACCTCTCTGGCCGAGACCTACGGTATTCAGGCTGCCCTGATTCCCCAGGAGTAATCCCTACCTCATTCCATAAGAAAGCAGAGGACGGTCAAACGTCCTCTGCTTTTGGCCGGTTTTCGGCCTTTGTCCCGGTAATTCCCGGCATCGTCTTCTCCCCTATCTTACCGTTAAAGGCAGGTTCCAACTATGTTTCTCACGGTCATCGGAGCCCTGAATGAGGGCTTTCTTCAAACCCTGAAGCTGTTTGCGATCACGCTGATCGGCGCCATTCCCCTGGGACTGGTGGTATCCTTTGGCTCCATGAGCCGCTTCACTCCCCTGCGGTGGCTTACCAAGACCATCGTCTGGATCATTCGGGGCACGCCGCTGATGCTCCAGCTGATTATTATCTTCTACATCCCCGGCTATCTCCTGAAAAACGGCAGCCCGTGGCCCAGCGGCGAGGGCGGCCGGTTTCTGGCCTCTGCCGTGGCTTTTATCATCAACTACGCCTGCTATTTCTCCGAGATCTATCGGGGCGGCATTCAGGGTGTCCCCGTAGGACAACAAGAGGCTGGCGAGGTGCTTGGTATGACCAAACGCCAGATCTTCTTCAAGGTCACGCTGCTGCAGATGATCAAGCGTATCGTCCCCCCCATGTCCAACGAGATCATCACGCTGGTGAAGGATACCTCCATCGCCCGCATCATCTCCATGCAGGAGATCATCTGGGCGGGCTATGCTTTCCTGAAGGGGTCCCACGGCTACTCCGGTCTTCTGTGGCCGCTGTTTTTTACCGGCGTGTACTATTTGATTTTCAACGGCGCACTGACGCTGCTGTTCAGCTGGGTGGAGAAGAAGCTCAGCTATTTCCGTTAAGGAGGGCACCGAAATGTCCATTCTGGAAGTTAAACACATTGAAAAACACTTCGGCGCCACTCAGGTGCTCAGTGACATCAGCTTTACCCTGGAAGAGGGACAGGCCATCTCCATCATCGGCTCGTCCGGCTCCGGCAAGACCACGCTGCTGCGGTGCCTGAACTTTTTGGAAAAGCCCGACCAGGGGACTATCTCCGTACGGGGGGAAACGCTGTTTGACGCCGATGACCCGAAGACCCAGCTGGAAAGCGAGATTCGGACCAAGCGGTTACACTTCGGTCTGGTGTTTCAGAATTTCAACCTCTTCCCCCAGTACACGGCGCTGCAGAACGTAACGCTGGCCCGGGAACTGCTGGCCAAAGAGCGCGGAGGCGAGAGCCGGGAATCTATTGAGAAGGCTGGCCGGGAGCTGCTGGCGCAGATGGGGCTGGCAGACCGCGCGGATCACTATCCTCACCAGCTCTCCGGCGGACAGCAGCAGCGGGTGGCCATTGCCCGGGCGCTGGCACTGCATCCGGATATCCTCTGCTTTGACGAGCCTACCTCTGCCCTGGATCCGGAGCTGACCGGCGAGGTGCTCCGGGTCATCCGGACGCTTGCGGAGCAAAAGACCACCATGATCATCGTCACTCACGAGATGGCATTTGCCCGGGATGTGGCGGATCAGGTGATCTTCATGGACGGAGGCGTCATTGTGGAGCAGGGCGATGCCCGGCAGGTGATCGACCATCCCAGGGAAGAGCGCACCCGGCAATTCCTCTCCCGATACGCAGAATCATAAAACAGAATCAAAAAAGGGAGCGGACGGAAGTCCGCTCCCTTTTTTATGCCCGCTTGCGGGGAATCAGCAGCAGCGTATCCCGCGGAAGATCCTCCTCTGTTTCCAGCTGGTTGGCGCATAGAATGGTGGAGATGGTGGTGTTATACCGCTTGGCAAGGTCCCAGGGGCTTTCCTGCTGTCCAAGTTGCCGCAGCACCAGGGACGGGGCGCCGGTGAGATCCTTGGGGGCATCGGTGTCGATTCTGGCTGCGGTAATACAGACCTTTTTCGCCTGCGATGCCGCCTCCATCTGGAAGTCCACCGGGAAGCGAACCTCGATGCCCCGTTCGGTCAGGCTGCCCTGGGGCTCTTCGGCACAGACAGCCCGGGCGGTGACACGGCAGTCGGCCGGCAGATCTGTCTGACAGGAAACTTCCACGCCCCGCTCGGCCAAAAGCGGTGTGCCGCCTTCGTCCAGATACAGGGCATGGACGAATACCACTGTGCGCAGGACTGTACCGCCGCCCTCCCGGCTTACCGTCACAGCGCCGCAGTTGGCCTGGATGGAGAGAATGTCTTCAGCCACCACGCCGATTTCCAGCGATTCCCGGACAGACTGACGGCGATGCATGGCCTCCCGGTAAGTTACCAGGGACAGCGGCGAGGCGTCATATGTGAGCTCATAGGCGGTGGAGTACAGGTCCCGCAGCAGCGTCAACTCTTCCTCCCTGCGGACCAAAGCTGTGGCATGGAGATAGAGCGTTACCGCCATCTGCCGCCCCTCCGGATCTCCCCCGTCGATCTGCAGATCGGCACCTGTCAGCTGGAGATGTACGGCGGCGCAGGAGCCCTCTGCGGCGCCCTCCACCTCCATGATCTGGGAAAACGGCAGTTCCCCGGCCGTGGACCGGTATTGTCCCTGAGCCGTCCGATAGAGCAGGGATACGGAGAATACGCCTTTCATCAGCAGCTTGCTGCCCACCAGCTTGGTCTCCGTTACGGAGCTGCGGACCTGAGAGGACAAAATCTCTGCGGCGCCTTCCCGGCCGGGCGAAAGACTCATTTCCTCAGAAAAGGTAAAGTCCTTTTCCGCTACATGGGTCAGAAGCGTCACCCGCTGCCGCTCCCGGCGCTTTTCCACACACAGCTCCGGTGCCGTCTCCACGTCGGGACATACCTGCAGTGCCGTACGCTGATAGCCGGTCAGCCGTGCCACCAGCTTGCAGTGAGTGAAGACCTTGCGGGGGTTGAGCATCCGGCTCTCCAGCATTTCCGGCTCGACCTCCGCAGTCAGATAGGCGCACTCCGGCATGGTTTCACTCTCCGCCGTAAAGGGCATGGCGAACTCCAGGGAGCGAATTCCGCCCTCCCCTTCCGGCGTGTACAGCACCGTGACCCGTACCGTACCGGAGAGCGTGGCCTTGCCGTCCCGAAGCTCGCGGCCATGGAGAAAGACCGTACCCTGCGTGTCAATGATGCGGGCCATATCCGGGCAGTAGTCCGGCACGATGGTTTCTGCCGTCTCTTCCGAAGTCAGCGTAGTCTCCGCCCCGGTTTCGTATGTATCAAAGCTTTGTTTTTTTAAGTCCAGTTCCATGCTGTGTCCATCCTTTCCCGGCCGTTCACACTGAGATGTTGCTCCAGTGTATGCCGGAGAGGACGCGCTTATGCCTGCACGTGGAAGAGCCGGCGCAGGATGCCCCGCAGTGCACGGGGGGATTTCCATACCACGATATTCACGCCATCGCCTCCTTTCCCTATCTGCGGCAGCAGGCGCAGCCGCAGGCGATCAGCAGCATTGCCACCAGAAACAGCAGCGCTCCCACCGGAAAGATTGCAGCAATCAAAATTCCGGCGCCCAGTGCCACGGCAAAGATTCCTAAAAAACGGCAGCCGCCTCTGCGGAACATATCACCCGCCCCCTCTCTGGTATCAGTATAGCCGTGGAGGCTGTCCCCTGTGCGCAGCCGGGAACGGAAAAAGCGCCTGCCGCAGGGAACGGCAGACGCTTTTTGTTCACTTTTTTCGCTCCTGCCACGGACGCAGGGGCTTGAGTTCCTCGTAGAGACGCACGTAGCTGGCATGACGGCTTTTTTGGATTTCTCCCCGTCTCAGTGCCTCCAGTACAGCACAGCCAGCCTCCTTGGTGTGGCTGCACCCCACAAAGCGGCACTGACCCAGATAGGGTGCAAACTCCCGAAAGGTCTCAGGCAGGTGTTCCTTGAGTTCCAGGTTCAGTTCATCTGTGTCAAAGGAGGAAAAGCCGGGAGAATCCACCACCTCTGCCCCGCAGGAGAGATGATAGAGTTCCACGTGACGGGTAGTGTGGCGTCCGCGCCCCAGCGCGTCACTGACTTCGCCCACCTGCAGGTGGAACTGGGGCTCCAGTGCATTGAGAATACTGGACTTTCCTACGCCGGAATTGCCTGTAAAGGCAGATAGCTTTCCGGCGATCGCACCTTTGAGAAGATCCAGCCCCTCTCCAGTTTCCGCACTCACCCGCAGTGTGGGCAGCCCGGCACCGGTATAGATTTGATACAACTCCTCCGCCGGGTCCAGATCACACTTATTGAGCACGATGACCACGCCGCAGTCTTTCAGCGCGGCGATGGCGGTCACCCGGTCAATGAGGAAGGGATCGGTGCGGGGGATGGCACCGGAGGCGATGATGACCAGTTGGTCGATGTTGGCTACCGCCGGCCGGGCAAAGGCGTTGCGCCGGGGGAGAATCTCTTCCACGAACCCTTCACCGCCGCCCAGTTCCCGGACTTCCACCCAGTCCCCCACCAGGGGGGACTGGCCGGTTTTGCGGAATTTTCCCCGGGCCCGGCAGGTGAGCACCTCCGCCCCGGTATTGACATAGTAGAAGCCGCTGAGGGCTTTTTGAATCCGTCCCTTTGCCATATCAGTCAAATTGCAGATCCTGGGCCTGTGCAGGGTCTTCTTCCCCGTCGATATACACTTGGACGTGCTGCGTACCGTAGCCGGTCAGGGAGACGCTGACGCTTCCCTGGGAGCAGGAGACACGGTTGTTGTACTGTTCTTCCCCGTCCACGGTGACCCAGACGTCCACGCTTTCCCGGCCGTCCTGAGGCAGTACCACAGAGATGGTGCGCGTCTGGCTGGGGGCCAGCCCGGAGCTGACCTTGAATTTGATGGTACTGCCCTCCGTGACCTCCGTACCGGACTCAATGCTCTGCCAGACAATCTCACCGGCAGGCCGATCACTGTCCACTGTCTCAATGTCGGCGTCTGTGCAGGTGAGCTTCCAGGTGGTTTTCAGCTGCTCTCGGACCTTGTCAATATTCTGTCCCACAAAGGGAGGCACCGGGAACCGCTCCAGTTCGGGACCCTTGCTGACATAGACCTTGATGGTATCGCCCTTTTTCAGCGTGGCGCCCTCGGCTGGGTCTGTACGGATGACATAGCCGTCACTGATCTCGTCGGAGAACTCCTGATACTCTACGGAGGCGTCGATGATCAGATCCAGATTATTTTCCCGGCTGAGTGTCTTCAGCGCCAGGATAGCCGCCTGTGCCTCTTGATTTACGACGTCGATCATCTCGCCGGTGTTTTCACCCAGGCTGATCGTGACTTCGATCTTCAGATTATCACCCCGGCGCACCTCCCCGGCAGACGGGGTCTGGCGCATAATTTCACCTTCGTCATATTCATCACTGTATTCCGTGGCGGTTTCTGTGACGGTGAAGATGCCGTCGATCTCCGGCATGGCCAGAGCCTGCTCCATGGTCTTCCCCAGCAGGTTGGGAACCTCGTAATCATCCGGCGTGGACGTACCGAAGGAGGAAAAGATTACTTTGAACAGTACAGCGACCAGCACCAGCGCGACAACCACGGCGCCGACGATGACGGCGGTGCGCTTGCGATTGGGGGGGCTGGGCTCATCGTAATCCTGGTACCGCTCTGCTTCCCGGCTGTGGGACCGGTGGGCGGTGTGGTTTGCCTCCATGGCGGCGTGAACGCTGCCGGTACGCAGGGGGCGGGTGGGCTCATCTTCCTCTGTAGGGCGGAGGTCTTCCAGCTCGAAGTCCAGGCTGACGCCGGGATTCTTGCGGAACGCCTCCAGATCGGCGATCATGGCGTCGGCGGAGGGATAGCGCTTGTCCAGCTCGGGGGCCATGGCTTTCATGCAGATAAGTTCCAGCTGGGGCGGGATATCGGGATTGATTTCCCGGGGAGCCAGCGGAATGGAGCTCAGGTGCTGGATGGCCACGGACACGGCACTGTCTCCTTCAAAGGGCAGACGACCGGTAAGCATCTCGTAGAGGACCACGCCGGCGGAGTAGACGTCGCTGCGGGCATCGGTCCGGTCGCCGCGGGCCTGTTCGGGAGAGATGTAGTGCACGGAACCCAGTGCCTCCTGGGTCAGCGTCTGGGCGGAGTTTTCCAGGCAGGCGATGCCGAAGTCGGCCACCTTGACGCTGCCGTCCCGCAGCACCATGACGTTTTGCGGCTTGATATCCCGATGGATGATGCCGCGGCTGTGGGCGTGGCTGAGGCCCCGCATGATCTGCGTGATAAAGTGCAGGGACTCCCTCCAGTTGAGCTGCCCCCGCTTTTCCATGTATTGCTTGAGCGTGATACCGTCAATGAGCTCCATGACGATGTATTCGATGTCACCGCCCCGGGACACATCGTAGACAGAGACGATGTTGGGATGGGACAGCTGTGCTACCGCCTGGGACTCGGCGTTGAAGCGCCGGCGGAAGTCTTCGTTCTGAGCCAGATCGCTTTTGAGGATTTTGATGGCCACCAGGCGGTTGAGCCGGTGGCATTTGGCCTTGTACACCACGGCCATACCGCCCGTTCCAATCCGCTCGAGAATCTCATAGCGGTTGTCCAGCATTTTACCGATATACTGATCCATAAATCCGTTCCCTCCTCTCACACCATCTGCATCAGCACGGCAGTCACATTATCCGAGGCGCCGTTGGCTTTGGAGATGGCCAGCAGGCGGTCCATGCAGGTATTCAGGTCACCGCCGTGAAGGACTTCAAAGAGCATCTCCTGGTCAGTGACGGTTTCCACCAGACCGTCGGAGCAGAGCAACAGGAAATCCCCCGCCGCCATCGGGCAGATGTATCCGTCGCTGAGGGCGGACATATCCGGACCCAGTGCTCTGGTAATGAGATTGCGGTTGGGGTGATGGCGTGCCTCCTCGGCGGTGATATCGCCTCGGTCCACCATGCTCTCCACCAGGGAGTGGTCCTTGGTGACACGGGTGATCCCCTCCGTGGAGATGTGATAGGCCCGGCTGTCGCCCACGTTGGTCACCACAGCGCCGCCGGCATAGCCCACGGCGGACACCAGCGTGGTACCCATGCTCCGGCAGTCCACAGAGGCCTGGGCAGCCTGACGCACCGCCCGGTTGGCCACGGACACGGCATAGGAGGATACCTCCCGCAGCTGCTGGGCAGACATGCCGGGACGCAGCTGCTTTTTCATTTCCGACATAAAGGCATCCACGGCAATGTGGCTTGCCTGACGCCCACCTGCAGGGCCGCCCATACCGTCGCACACCACACACAGCGTGTGGCCGCTTTCGGGCAGTTGGGCCACGGCGTAGTCATCCTGGTTTTCCTTGCGGACCAGGCCCACATCACTCATGCTCCATACTTCCATCATTGGGAATCTCCCCTTTCCTTGCTTCCTCCATGGCCTTGCGCCGGAGCTGGCCGCAGGATGCGTCGATATCTCCGCCCAGACTCCGCCGCACGGTGGCAGTGAGTCCGTGGGACTCCAGGCGCTTCTGGAAGGCTGCAATGCGCCTGGAGGGCTTGAACGGGCTTTCCACCACGTCATTGAGGGGAATCAGATTCACATGGCCCGGCATGCCCTTGAGGCGCTTGGCAATCAGATCGGCCTGCCAGTCGTGGTCGTTGACTCCGTCGATCATGGCGTATTCAAACGAGATGCGCCGGCCGGTTTTTCGGAAATACTCATGACAGGCGGCAAACAGCTCGTCCACGGGATAGGCCCGGTTGACGGGCATGATCCGGGAACGGGTCTCATCGTCCGGTGCGTGCAAAGAGACAGAGAGCGTCAGTTGAAGGCCCAGGTCTCCCAGAAGGCGGATGCCGGGAATTACTCCGCAGGTGGAAAGCGAAATATGGCGCATGCCGATATTCATGCCGTCCGGGTGGTTTACCAGCTCCAGAAACTTGCGCACGGTATCAAAGTTGTCCATGGGCTCTCCGATACCCATCAGAACGATGTTGGAGATCTCCAGACCGGAATCAAGCTGGGTGAAGAGAACCTGATCCAGCATCTCAGCCGGGGTCAGGTCTCGTACCTTTCCGGCAATGGTGGAGGCGCAGAAGGCGCAGCCCATACGGCAGCCCACCTGGGAGGAGATGCACACCGTGTTCCCGTGGTGGTAGCGCATCAAAACGGACTCGATGCAGTTTCCGTCTGCCAGCTCCCAAAGATATTTCATGGTTCCGTCCAGACGGGAAACCTGTTTGCGGGCCACTTTGGGCGGGGTCAAAAGGCAGCTTCCCGCCAGCTGATCCCGGAGGGATTTTGGCAGGTTGGTCATCTCATCGAAGGAGCGGGCCCCCTTGTGCAGCCAGGTAAATACCTGCTTTGCCCGATAGGCCGGTTGACCTATGGACTGAAGGAAATCACCCATCTCCTGCAAAGACATGGATTTTATGTCGATCATATGGACCTCTCAAGAATGCCGCCGCATGCGGCAGATGTAAAAGCCGTCGGTTCCGTGGCGCTGGGGCCAGAGGGTAATCTGGCCCTCCTCCACAGTGCCCACCGGCTGTGGCAAAGGCAGAGCTTCCCGGGAAAAATCCGGGTGTTCCGCCAGGAAAGCGTCGGTGATCTGCTGGTTCTCCTCCGGCAAAATGGTACAGGTGGAGTACACCAGCAGCCCGCCCGGACGCACATAGCGGCAGGTGTTTTCCAGCAGGGCACTTTGAATAACCGGCAGCGCAAACAGATCGTCCGCCTTTTTGTAGCGCACGTCCGGCTTCTTCCGGATGATACCCAGACCGGAGCAGGGGGCGTCCACCAGCACCGTGTCAAAACCATTCTCCCACTCCGGCTTGAACCGCCGGCCGTCCATGGCGGCGGTCTTCAGGCAGGAGATTCCCAGCCGGGCGGCACCATCCCGGATCCGGGAGAGCTTGCTCTCATGGAGATCACAGGAGACAATGGTGCCCACATCTCCCATGGCCATAGCTGCGGAAAAAGACTTTCCCCCGGGGGCGGCGCATACATCCAGCACCCGCTGACCGGGCAGAACCTGCGCAGTCGGTGCCACGAGACTGGCTGCCGGGTCCTGAACCAGGAAGCGTCCTTCGGTGAAGGCCGGCAGCGCGGAGAGATCTCCCGTACCGGAGAGCTCCAGGCAGCCGGGCACCCAGGGATGCTCCCGAACCGACACGCCGGATGCTTCCAGTTCCTGCCGGAGCTGCGCTGCGGTGGTTTTCAGGGTGTTGACCTGGACGGTCATGGGGGCTACGGAGTTATTGATGCGCAGATACTGCTCTGTCTCCTCTTCCCCAAGCACCGGCAGCAGCCGCTTGACCAGCCACCGGGGATGGCTGTAGCGGATGGAGAGGGCCCGAAGGGGGTCTTTGTCCGGAATGGCAGGAAGGTCGTGCTTGTGTTGGGAGATCTTCCGCAGCACGGCATTTACCAGCCCCGCGGCAGAGCCCCGCTTGAATATGCGGGCCAGCTCCACCGACTGATTCACCGCCGCATAGTCCGGGACCTTGTCCAGATAGAGAATCTGGTAGGCGCCCAGCCGCAGGATTTCCAGCAGCGGCGGCTGTAAGTGCTCTGTTCGCTGGGTACAGTAGGCACCCAGATAGTAGTCCAGCAGCAGCTGATTTTGCAGCACGCCGTAGACCATGCGGCTGCACAGCGCGGCGTCCGCGCCGGAAAGACCGTCCCGGTGCAGCTGGGCCTTCAGCGCGGCATCTGCCCACGCGCCATTGGTGCGGCAGCTGATCAGGACGCGCAGAGCGGTTTCACGGGCGTTGCTCATCGGCGTCCACCTCCCTGTTCCCGGTTGTTCCGCCCGGCAAAAATGAGGAGGAAACGCAATAGCTGCAGGGCCGACATCAAAAGCGCCGCCACATAGGTCATGGCAGCCGCCCGCAATACCCGGCGGGCACCAACCAACTCGTCGTCCCACAGGATCGCCTGGGACTCCAGGGTCTCCAGCGCCCGGTGAGAGGCGTTGAACTCCACGGGGAGCGTCACCAGCTGGAAGAAAGTCGTCAGGGAGAAGAGCACGATGCCGGCAAGGAACAGCGCCTGGCTGTACAGCAGCAGGCCGATGAACAGCAGCAAAAATGAGAGTCTGGAGCCCAGCTGCGTGGCAGGCAGGATTGCCGTCCGCAGGCGCACCGGGCCATAGCCCTCCGCATACTGCACCGCATGCCCGGCCTCGTGGGCCGCCACACCTACCGCTGCGATGGTGGGAGCACCGTACACGGATTCAGAGAGATAGATGGTATTGTCCCGGGGATCGTAATGATCTGTCAGCTGTCCCCGGGTCATGCGCACAGGCACATCATAGACGCCGTGGGCCCGCAGTACCGCCTCCGCCGCCTGGGCGCCGGTCAAATGCCGGCGGTTGTTGACGGCGCTGTAACGCCGGAAGTTGCCGCTGACCTGAAACTGGGCCCACAGGGAGAGCGCAAGAATGGGGATCAGCAGCAGAAAATAGATATTGTTGGCGAGAAAGTCGCTGTAGCTGTGATAGCCGTATCCGTAACCGAAATAATAGGGCATAGAAAACCTCACACGTTAAAATTCGCGGAATGTTCGTGAAATCCCGGATTTACACGTTCATCGGGTGGCCCAGCAGATAGGCCGCGGCCGCCATGCGCTTGCCGCCCTCGGCCTGCAGCTCAGTGACAAACAAACTGCTGCCGCCTCCGCAGGCGACTTCAATTCCCTGCTTTCCGGCGGAGAGGATGGTACCGGGTGCCTTTTCCGTGGAACGGCCGGGAGCGGTTTTATAGATTTTGAACCGCTGCCCCGCCAGCTCTGCCGTGGCACAAGGCCAGGGAATGAGGCCGCGCACCTGGCAGGAGATGGCCCGGGCCGGGCGGCTCCAGTCGATGGGAGACATCTCCCGGGACAGCATGGATGCATAGCTTTGCAGGCGCTCATCCTGAGGAGTGCGGGAAGCGGTGCCATCCGCCAGGGCGCGCACGGCCTCTGAAAGGGCACCGGCGCCCAGTTCCGCCAGACGGCCGGTCAGGGAGAGGGCGTCCTCGTCCTCTCCGATGGGGGTGGACACCTGCAAGATCACATCTCCCGCGTCCAGCTCCTTGGCCATATACATGATGGACACGCCCGTCTCCGTTTCCCCGTCCAGAATGGCCCAGTTGATGGGGGCGGCGCCCCGGTACTTGGGTAGCAGAGACGAGTGGACGTTGATGGCGCCGTAGGGCGGAAACGCCAGCATCTCCTCCGGCAGGATCTTTCCGTAAGCGGCCACCACGATCAGTTCCGGCGCCAGCTCCCGGATGATGTCCATGGCCTCCCCGTCCCGCATTTTCAGCGGCTGATAGACAGGCAGCCCCTGGGAGAGCGCGTATTCCTTCACCGGGGAGAACGCCAGCTTGTGTCCGCGGTTTTTGGGTTTGTCCGGCTGGGTGAACACGCCGCATACGTCGTGTCCGTCCTCCACCAGGCGCCGCAGAGAGGCCACCGCAAACTCCGGTGTCCCCATAAACAAGATCCGCATGGGTCTTACTCCTCCTTTTGCTGACGCTGGGCCTCTTCCTGATCCAGGTATTCCTGCAGCTCCTCGTCGGTGAGGAAGTGATCAATGTGCTCAGTGTAAAGGTGGCCGTCCAGATGTTCGATCTCATGGCAGAAAGCCCGGGCGGTCAGCTCCTCACCCTCCACCTCGAACCAGTTGCCGTCCCGGTCCTGTGCACGGACCCGCACCCGTTCCGGACGGGTGACGATGCCCCATTTTCCGGGCACACTGAGGCAGCCCTCCAGACCTGTCTGCTCACCGCTCTGAGCAATGATCTCCGGGTTTACCAGTTCCAGGTATTCCTCGCTGTCCTCATCCATGACCACGCACACCCGGCGCAGCACACCCACCTGGGGGGCAGCAAGGCCGGCGCCGTTGGCGTCTGCCAGCGTTTCCACCAGGTCGTCCAGCAGCTCATGGAGCCGTTTGTTGAATTCCGTGACAGGGCGGCAAACCTTGTTCAGGCAGGGATCACCCTGCTCCACAATTTTACGCAAAGCCATCGTTTTTTATCCTTTCCGACTGCTATTCCGTGAGATTGCAGTCCACAAAAATATTCACGCCGCGGTTTGCGCGGTCATTGGAAAACGTTTTGAGAAGCCAGCTGATCCGGTCCCGGGTGGGCTTGTTGTTGCGGCCGACCAAAAGTAGCTGGTAGCGAAAGCGGTTGTTGAGCTTGAGCACCGGTGCCGGTGCCGGGCCCAGGACCTCCTGGTCCGGGAACAGCTTCCGGAGCAGGTCTCTGGCGGACGCAGCGCTGCGCAGCACGGCGCCTTCATCGGTTCCGGAGGCGGTAAAGGAAAAGAGATCTGCAAAGGGCGGGCAGCACCGCAGCTTCCGCAGCCGGATTTCCTGGCGATAAAAGCCTTCATAGTCCTGGGCGGCGGCGCACCGGATTACGTCGTTGTCCGGTGTGTAGGTCTGGATGACCGCGCGCCCGGTCCGGTCGCCCCGCCCTGCCCGGCCCACCACCTGGGTCAGCAGGTTGAATGTGCGTTCGGCGGCACGGTAGTTGTCTACGTACAAAGAAAGGTCCGCGGACAAAACACCTACCAGAGTTACGCTTTCGAAGTCCAGCCCCTTGGCGACCATCTGAGTGCCAAGCAAAATGGGAATTTTCTCCGACTCGAACCGAGAAAGCAGAGCTGCGTGTCCTCCGGCAGCGGTATCGGCATCCATGCGGAGGATTTCCGTCCCGGGAAAGAGCGCATGCAGTTCCTCTTCCACCTTTTGGGTGCCGCAGCCCACATGCTTCATCCTGCCGCCGCACTCGGGGCAGGTCTCCCGGGCAGGCTGGGAGTGACCGCAGTAGTGACACATAAGTCGCCCATTGGCGGAGTGATAAGTCAGTGCCACGCTGCACCGGGGGCACTGGGGCACATAGCCGCACTCTCCGCAAAGGAGCATCCGGCTGTTGCCCCGCCGGTTCAAAAAGAGAATGCTCTGCTCCCCACGCCGAAGGTTCTCCTCCAGCTCATGACGGAGCAAACCGCCGATCACGCCGGAGTTCCCGGCACGCACCTCCTGCCGCAGATCTGCGATCGTCACCTGGGGCAGTGCCCGGGCGTTGTAGCGCTGGCGCAGACGAAAGAGATGGTAGGTGCCGTTTTCCGCTGCCCAGGCGCTCTCCACCGACGGTGTGGCGGACCCAAGCACCATCGTGGCGCCGAAGCGGGCACACAGGAATTTGGCTACGTCACGGGTGTGGTAACGAGGCGGGTTTTCCGACTGGTAGCTGCCCTCCTGCTCTTCGTCCAATACAATGAGTCCCAGATTTTTCACCGGGGCAAACACCGCCGAACGGGTTCCCAGCACCACCCGCACCTCTCCCCGCCGGATACGCTTCCATTGGTCATAGCGTTCCGACATACGCAGAGAGCTGTGAAGCATTGCCACTTCACTGCCGAAGTATGCAGTGAATTTCCGCATCATCTGAGGGGTCAGAACGATCTCCGGGACCAGTACAATGGCGCTTTTCCCCATGGCCAGAACTTCTTGCACCAGACGCAGATAGATCTGGGTCTTTCCACTGCCTGTGACGCCATACAGCAGCGCCGCCTCCGCCTGTTTGCTCTCCAGCAGGGAGAGAATCCCGGCAAAAGCCCGCTGCTGTTCCTGGTTGAAGATGATCTTTGGGCCCGGGGAAACAACTTCCTCTCGGGGAACGCGGAGCTCCTCCTCCTGGGAAAGAGAAATCAGTCCGGCTTTTTCCATGGCGCGCAGTGTGCGCATGGAGGCGCCGGTATAGTAGCATACGTCGGCAGCGGAGCTCTTCCCGGCGGAGGCGAGCAGCTGCACCACCGCATACCGGATCGGGGCGCTGGTACGCCGACGCTCTGTCAGGGCAATGGCATCTTCGGCACTGACTGCCAATTCCGCCACAGCCCGGGTCTTGTCGCCGATGTGCCGTTTGGCTGCGGCATCCCGGGAGACAACGCCAGCCTTTTCCATGGCGCGCAGCGCGGCAGCGTCGCCGCCCTCTCCCTCCAGAACTTCCCTGGAGGCGGTGCCTCCGTGGGCAGTGAGCAGATCAATGAGGCGGTCCGCGCCCCGGATGGCGGCGCAGAGAGAACGGGCCTCATCTGGAGAGACAGACAGGGAAAACCGTTCCTGGAGACGGTACCACAGCCCGGCAGGAAGAATGGTCTTGACGGCTTCGAACATGGTACAAAAGTACCGCTGCCGCAGCCACAGCGCCAAGGCAATACCGTCGTGGTCCAGTACCGGAGTGTCGTCCAGCACGGAAGTAAGGGGCTTGAGCCCCCGGACCTTTTCCCCGCGGGATCTGGCCAAAATCACGCCCTCACTGGTACGGTTTCCACGGCCGAAGGGCACGATAACCCGTACTCCGGGCAGTGCAGTGTCTGCCAGGTCTGAGGGGATCAGGTAGTCATAGGGCTTGTCAATGGAATAGGGCGCGGCGCTGACCGCTATTTTTGCGATTTCCGCGGTCTCCATGCCTCGCCCTCCCCTCTTTTTTATTGGTCTTCTTCGATGGTCAGATCCATATGGCTGGCGTCCAGCTTGCCTTCAGCCACTTCGTTGATGGCCATGGTGACGGGTTTTTCCGTCAGATGTTCACCGGTCTCCTCGGCGTCTTCGGCAATCTGGCGGGCCCGACGGGCCACCACGTTGACCAGCATGTAGCGGTTGGGAATGTAGCTGGTGAGTTTGTTCATTGCGGGATACAGCATCATAATAATCTACTTCCATTCTGCCGGATTTCGGCTGATTTTTTTGTCATTTTTTCAGGAGCGGCGCCTTTATTTTCCACTGATGATCTCCATGCGCTCCTTCGGCTTGCAGTGCTCGGCGGTCATAATGGCGTTGAGTTCAGAGACGGCATTGTCCACGCTGTCGTTGATGACGAAGTAGTCATAGGTGTGGGCAGTCTGGAACTCTACCTTGGCACGAAGCAGCCGCTTCTGGATTTTTTCCGGGCTGTCTGTTCCGCGCTCGGTCAGCCGCCGCTCCAGCTCAGCCCAGCTGGGCGGAGCGATGAAGATGCGCACGGCGTCGGGGCGCTTGCTGGTGACCTGGATGGCACCCTGCACCTCAATATCCAGAATCACATCCTTGCCCTGATTCATGGCGTCATCCACGTAGCGCTTGGGCGTTCCGTAGAAGTTGCCTACGTATTCTGCGTACTCCAAAAATTCATCCTGGGCGATCCGGGCGCGGAATGTGTCCACATCCATAAAATGATAGTGGACGCCGTCGACCTCACCGGGGCGCGGGTCTCTGGTGGTGGCGGAGACGGAAAAATAGACATTTTTCCGCCGCTCCATCAGTGCCTGAAGTACCGTGCTCTTTCCGACGCCGGACGGGCCGGAAACAATGAAAGTCTTTCCTTTTGTCATGGTGTTTAATCTTCCTCCTCCGAGTGCTGTTCCGCCCGGGCACCAAACCGCTCCGGCGGAAGCGCGGACAAGATCACATGGTCACTGTCCATGATGAAGATGGATGCGGTCTTGCGGCCGTAAGTCGCGTCGATCAGCATGCCCCGCTCCCGGCTCTCCTGCACCATCCGCTTGATGGGTGCCGAGTCCGGACTGACGATGGCCAGAAGCCGGTCCCGGGAAACCAGGCTGCCGAATCCGATATTGATCAGTTCCATATCCTCACTCGATGTTCTGAACCTGCTCGCGCATCTTTTCCACTTCGGCCTTCAACTGTACCACGATCTGCGCGATGGACACATCGTTGCACTTGGAGCCGATGGTATTGGACTCGCGGTTGACTTCCTGAATCAAAAAATCCATCTTCCGGCCCATGGGCTCATCCGCCCGCAGCATGGTGCGCAGCTGCGCCACATGGCTCCGCAGACGCACGGTCTCCTCGTCCACCGCCACCTTGTCGGCATAGATGGCTGCCTCGGTGAGGATCCGCTGGGGATCGATGGTGGTGCTCTGGAGTACCTCCTGCATCCGGGCGGTCAGCTTGGCGCGGTACTCGGCCACGGTCTCGGGAGAACGGGCCTCCACCTTTCCGGTGCATGCTTCAATGGTGTCCAGCCGGGAGGCAATGTCCTCCGCCAGCTTTTCGCCCTCTACGGCCCGCATGGTGTTGTAGGCCGCCAGCGCCTCGTCCAGCACGGTGCAAAGATCTTCACTGACTGTCTCCAAGTCCTCGTCGGCTTTAGTGACCGTCAGCACGTCAGGGAAGCGGGCCAGAACTTCCGGAGTAACTTGGTAGGCTTCCGGGCCGCACAGGCCGGACAACTCGTTCAATGCGGCAGCATATTGTGCTGCCAGCTCCCGGTTCACACTGACCTTAGCCACATCGGCGGCAGAGGCGTCCACAGTGATGAACACGTCCACCTTTCCCCGGGAGACCGCCTTTTGCACATGGCTTTTGACGGCGTCCTCTGCAAATGCGTACATCCGGGGCATTTTTACGGTGCAGTCCAGGTAGCGGTTATTGACAGAGCGCACTTCCACGGTGATATCCCGCTTGTGCAGCTCCTGACGGGCCCGGCCATAGCCGGTCATACTCTTGATCACGGTTACTTCCTCTCCATTCTATCACATCTTGGCCCATTCGTCAGCAGATGGGGCAAAAACAATAGCCACCATTGCACAGCGCGTACAGGCAGCAAAGGCTCAGACAGGGGTTGGAGCCGCACAGCTCAGTGCCAAACACCGTCCCATTGGGCCGATAGGTGTTCTGACCGGCGTTGTCCATGAATTCCAGAGCGGCGCGGTATTCAGCGTTGTCCGGATCCATCTGACAGGCGGTCTGGTAGTAACGGCGGGCCTCGTCCATCCAGCCGCGGCGGTAGCAGACGGCGCCCCGAAGAAAGTTCCACTCGGCATTGTGATCGCTGTAGTTGGCCAGCAGCGCCTCGGCGCGGCTCAGGTTTCCGGAGTTGATGGCCAGCCGGACCTGCTGAAGCACAGAGCTGCCGGAGGCACTGCTGCCGTAGCTCCCGTAGGCCTGCCGCTGCTGGTAGGCACCGCCGTAGCCGCTCTGGGTGCTGTATCCGCTGTGGGCACTGCCGTTGCGTGCGGCGCGGTCCCGTGTGATCTGCTCGTAAGCGGCGTTGATCTCTTTCATTTTCTCCTGCGCCAGATCGGCCAGGGGATTATCATGATAGTTGTCCGGATGATATTTGCGGGCCAGCTCGCGGTATGCTTTTTTGATTTCTTCATCGGTAGCGGTTTCGGGTACGCCCAAAACCTCGTAAGGATCGTTCATGTGGTTTCCTCAACCTTCCTGCGTTTTCTGTCTATCCCCCGAGTCTTGGGGTGAAAGGTGCCGTCCAGCACAGCCTTGCCTACTTGAAAAAGCCCACTGTAGATGGTTGCTTCCAGCACCGGAGACCACCGTCCGAAATCCCACAGCTCGTAGGCAGTGGCGATCATGCGGACGGAGTGGTCCAGAGACTGGGCAAAGATCCGGCGGCTCTCCGGCGTCCAGGTGCCGTTTTGCAGGCCGAAGCGCAGTGCCACAGGATTATAGTTTCCCGAACGGGCGTCTTTTTTCAGGTCGTCCGCTGCATCTACCAGATAAATCCAGCGTCCCAGATGATAGAGCATCTGCCCCAGCACCCGCCGCTGCACGGCGTTTTCCACCTGATCGGCTCCCCGCTCCAGCAAGACGGCAAAGGCATCTGCCGCCTGATCCATGGAAGCACACTGTTCCTGCTCCAGGCGGCTGAGAATGGAGAGCTGCTTTTGAACGGCTGTGTCAAAAGAAGGGCAAAGGCGGGCGGCGTGATGGTAAGCCGGCTCCAGCAAGGCAGAGGCGGCTCGGTATTTGGCCCCGTGCAGCCAGTCGTGGTCGGAAACCCCGTCCCGCAGCTGCCAGTAAGCAAGAATCACGCTCTCGTCTGCTGCCAACTCCATGGGGGCACTGCTTTGCAGATAAGGACGAGCCTTATGGGGCGAGGCAATGCACCGCCGCCGGAGCACGGTCCCCTCCCCCGGGTCCGAGAGCAGAATGGCAAGGTAGGTAAAATCGTAATTGAGAATGAAGCGGGCGGCCGATCCGTACCGTGTGCCCAGCGTGTGGCAAAGGCCGCAGTAGGCCTGCTGAAATTGCTGCCGCCCGGTTTCATCCAGCAATTCCAGGGGCGGACGCACGTATCCGTACATTAAAACACGCGGACAATGCGGAAAGTGAGTCCCCCCTGCTTTTTCAGACGGCGGTCGTAGACGATGGCGGCTACGATTCCTGCCACGAACCCAACCACGCCGGCTGTATACTGGGTGGACACACCGGCACCCAGCGCCACGGCCAGCAGGTAGCACAGCAGAAAGAGCACCACGGGTGTCAGATAAACAAGTGCGATGATGTGCAGCATTTTGCTGGTGCTGCTCTCCACCACCACCTTTTGTCCGGGGCGGGCATCGATGGAATTGACTGCCTTTGCCCGTACGGCCGCACCGGTGACGCCGCAGCCGGCACACTCCTCGCAGTCGTGTCCGCAGGCGGATTTGCGGGGTACGGAGATCTCCGCATGGTTCTTGTCCAGAATTCGTTCAACAGTTGCAATTTGTGTCATATAAACCTCCCGGGACGGCGCACGGAAACCCGCCGCCCCACTTATTGCGCATCCGCGTCCTCCCCGCCGGACGAATCGTCCGTTCCATCGGAGATATTGACGCGCACCTGATAGGTACCGGAGACGCCTACGTCGCCGCCGGTGCTGATGAGCACCTTGGCGGGAACGGTATAGCTTCCCACGGCGTTATTGAAGTCCGTCAGATCCGCCACCACGATGATATCGTCTCCTGTGACGGCGGCGACATCCGCGCTGGTGCCGAAGATCTGTACGGGAACCTCCATGGTCAAAAGTTCCACCTGACGGCCCTCCGCAGCAAGATTTTCGTAGCGGATCCGGTCAGTGGTTACCTCGGCGGTGGTCATGTCCTTGAAGTGCAGGCGCATGGTAGCCTGAGAGACACCGCTGAGGTTTTCGCATCCCTCCGGAATGGGGATGACGTAATTATACACGGCGGAACTGTCCAGCTTGGTCAGATCAAAGTCCGCCAGTACCAGTGAATCGATATCCCGCAGGATATCTGCCTCGCCGGTGACGGTGACGCTCTCGGGATTGATGGTCACCACGGTATTGGAGACACGGGCACCCGGGGATTCCTTGAAATTCACGGTGAGTTTCAGCTCCTTGGTGACGTTGACCGGCATGGTCACCTGTACCTGATCCACTGTGGGATGGATGTCCTTACTCTCCAGAAGCTGGTCATTGGCATCATAGAATTCGAAGTTCAAAGCCTCCGAGACAGAGGAAACCGCATCGGTGCCGATGTCCAGGGTCACCTTGGCGTAGCTGACTTGATCGAGGATCTCTTGCTGCCCACGGATCTCAAAGGTGGAGGGAGAAAGCGTCAGCTCGCCGGCGGAGTAGCCTTCGGCCACGTTCCCCACCACCTCGCAGTGAACGTCCACGGTCTTGCTGTACAACTCGCCGATGTTGACCGTAGCAGTATAGGGCTTGATGTCCTGAAACTCCACAATCTGACTGAGACTCTTGGTGGTAAACCCGGTTTTGTTGGACACGCTCTGCACGCCGGTTGTGGTGATGCCGGACAGATCCGCCTGGATGAGAATGTCATCCCGGTCGATCTTGGCCAGGTTCCAGCGTGTGCCCCGGAGCGTGACATCCACCGTCTTGTCCGTGCCCTCGTCCAGCAGCATCAGGCCGCGGTCGGCCAGGACCGTATCCTCCCACAGGTATTCGATGGGGACGTCCTTGAACTCCTTGGTTCTAATGCGGGCTGTTCCATCCGGGCCGCCGGTCATATCCACATAGATCCAGAGGGTGATCGCCACCAGCGTGGCCAGGGCAATGTAAAATGCTTTTCGCTTGCGCAGATCAATCTTCATGGCTGCCTCCGTTCCGCCGGGCTGTCATGGCGCCCCAAAGACCCGCCAGAGAGAATTTCTGCCTGGCGGGTTCTTCGTTGTCCTGAGGGAGCAGCTCGTTGCGCAGAAGATTTTCCAGCGTCTCCGGCTTCAGATGCCGCTTGAGCATTCCTCCGATGGCCACGGAGATGGAGCCGGTCTCCTCTGAGACGATGACCACCACCGCGTCGGAGTTTTCACTCATGCCGATGCCGGCCCGGTGCCGCATGCCAAGATCCCGGGAGAGATTCACATTTTTGCTCAGGGGCAGCATGCAGCCGGCACCCAGCACCCGCCCGTCCCGGACGATAACGGCGCCGTCGTGCATGGGTGCCTTTACAAAGAAAATATTTTTCAAAAGTTCGCTGGAGACGGTGGCGTCCAGCACCGTTCCGCTGCGCACCATGTCGTCGAGCAGCATCTCCCGCTCAAAGACGATCAGCGCACCGGTGCGGGACTGGGACATCTCCGTGCAGGCCAGGACTGTCTGGCCGATGGTCTGCTCGATGACGTTGACGTCCTCGGTATGGGCAAAAAAGGCAATGAACCGCTTGCTGCCCATCTGCTCCAGAATCCGCCGGATCTCCGGCTGGAAGAGAATGATGAGCGCCAGAACGCCCATATCCACCATGCTGCTCAGGATATAATTGACACTGTGCAGCTGCAGAATATAGGACAGCAGCAGTGCGCCCAAGAAGACGAACAGTCCCTTCAAAAGGCTGGCGGCCTTTGTACTTTGTACCAGCATCAGCACCTTGTACAGGACGAAGATCATGATGCCGATATCCAAAAGATCTGTCAGCTGGATCATCAGCAAATACCGGCCGATCACCAGCGGCAGCTCAGACAATTGAACATCCATTGAGATTTCCTCATCTCCTCCAGGCCATGAATACACTTGATTATATAAAAAATACCAAAGGATTGCAAGGCAATCCACAGGAAAATTCACGGTCTGTTCAGAAAATTACCCCAGGATCTGGCCCATGGCCTCCAAAAAGTGCTCCACCTCCCCGGCTGTGTTCCAGTGAGAAAAGCTCAGCCGGACGGTGCCGGTTTCCAGGGTACCTGCCTGGCGATGGGCCGCGGGGGCGCAGTGGAGTCCTGCCCGGACGGCAATGTCCCGCTGCCCCAATGCAGCGGCGATCTGCTCTACATCGCGGCCGGCAGCAGTAAAGGACAGCACACCGGCCTGACTTGCAAGATCGGGTCTTGCGTATACCTGCACGCCGGGCATGGACATAAGGCCCAGGGCGGCCTGCCGGGCCAGAACCCGCTCCTGATAGCAGATGTTTTCCGGCCCCACCCGGCGTACGAACCGCACACCGGCCAGAAGCCCTGCGATGCCGGGGACATTGTGGGTCCCGGCCTCCAGACGGTCCGGCAGGAACTCGGGCATTTGCTGCTGAATGGAAAGGCTTCCGGTCCCCCCCTCCATCAGCGGACGCACAGTGGTTCCCGGACCGCACAGCAGCACGCCGGTACCCTGGGGGCCGTAGAGGCCCTTGTGACCCGGCATGGCAATGAACGCGGCAGCCAGTGCCGCCTGGTCCAGGGCAAGGATCCCGGCGGACTGGGATGCGTCTACGATCAATGGTACGCCCCGGGCCCGGCACAGGGCCGCCACCTGCTCCACCGGCTGCACGTAGCCAAATACGTTGGACACATGGTTGCAGATGACGGCATCCACGCCCGGCACAATCAGATGTGCAAAGGCATCTGCGGTTTGTTCCGGATCGAAAAGCGGACCGGCCGCCACATCCACCCGGGCGCCCAGCGCGTGGAGGGGACGGGTAACCGCGTTGTGTTCGTAGCCGGAGATGACCGCGTGTCCGCCGGGCGGCACCAGACTTTTGATGGCAATGTTCAGGGCGTGGGTTGCGTTCATGGTGAATACCACTTGCTCCGGGCTTTCCAGGTGATAGAGTTCCGCCAATTCACTGCGGCAGGCAAACGCAGTATCCGCCGCCAGCATGGCGGAGCGGTATCCGCCCCGTCCCGGCGAGCTCATGGTGGCCATGGCCTCCCGGACCGCCTCGGTTACCTCCGGCGGCTTTTGGAAGGTCGTGGCGGCACTGTCCAGGTAGATCATGGGCGCACCTCCAGAAATGTGCCTTTTTGCGACAAAAATATTTGAACAGGGTCCAGCCGCTCCCTGTGCAGGACCTGCAGGGCGGATGCCAGATCGGATACGGAGAGTTCCACGGCGTAGGCGCAGCCCAGTTCGGTCAAGTCCCTGGGCGCACGATAGATCCGGCTGCGAATTCCCGCCTGGCCCAGGGCGCGCTGCATCCGCTGGGCATAGGTTACGGAGCGGGCGATAATCAGATAGTGCTCCACAGTTACGCCTCCTCTCCCCCCATCCTATGCGGGCGGTGGCTGTCTGTTCCCCCTGGAGCCGAGAAAAAGGGAGAGTCCGATTTCGGACTCTCCCGGATATTTCAGCGTTTTTCCAGCAGAACAACTGCGTGGGCGGCCATCCCGGAGCCGTCTCCGGTGAAACCCAGTCCCTCCTCCGTGGTGGCCTTGACGTTGACCTGCCAGGGATCAATGCCCAGCGCCGAGGCCAGATTCTCCTCCATCTGCCGGCGGTAGGGCCCCACCTTGGGCGCCTGGGCCAGCAGCACGGCGTCGATGTTGACCACGTCGTATCCGGCCTCGTCCAGCAGATGGGCTACATGGGAGAGCAGCTTCAGGCTGGAGATTCCGGCATAGGCCGGATCCGTGTCCGGAAACAGCTTTCCGATATCGCCCAGCCGGGCCGCGCCGGTGAGCGCGTCCATAATGGCGTGGGTCAGCACATCCGCGTCGGAGTGGCCCAGCAGTCCCTTTTCCCAGGGAATGTCCACGCCGCCCAGAATCAGACGGCGGTTTTCCGTCAGACGGTGCACATCGTACCCGTGCCCGATGCGAAGATTGGTCATTGCGCTTCCTCCCTGGCGTGTAAGATTGCCTCCGCCAGTATCAGATCGCCCGGCGTGGTGATTTTCAGATTGGACTCGTCTCCGTCGATCAGCAAAACCTGCTTGCCCAGCCGTTCCACGGCAGAACAATCGTCCGTAATGGGGATGTTCTGCTCCAGTGCGGACTGCAATGCCCCTTTGAGCAGGTCCGCCGTGAATACCTGGGGCGTCTGCACCGCCCGCAGACGGCTGCGGTCCAGCGTCCGCTCCACGATGCCGTCGGAGCCGGCTTCCTTGATGGTATCTTTTACCGCGACTGCCGGCGCTGCCGCGCCGCACCGCTCCGCCGCACGGATGACTGCATCGATCAGAGCCGGCGTGACCAGGGGACGTGCCCCGTCCTGCACGGCCAGCAGCTGCGTACCATCCCCTGCCTCCAGCGCGGCCAGCATAACCGAGTGGGCCCGGCTCTCTCCGCCCCGGATGACCTTGGCGCATTTGGTGATGCCATATGTACGGCACAGCTCCGCGATCTCCACAAGGTCAGATTCCCGCGTGGCTACGATGATCTCGTCCACCCGCTCCGCCTGCTCCAGCGCCTGCAGCGTGCGTGCCAGAACGGGGATGCCGTCCAGCGGCTGGAGCAGCTTGTTGACGCCGCCCATCCGGGTGGAACTGCCGGCTGCCGCCACCAGTGCGGCACAGCGGGGCCGGCGGGCATCCCGATGCTTTTTGAAAAATGGAAACATGAACTTCTACCCTTTCAAAATCATGGTCAGTGCGCCGCAGGCAGCTGCATCATGGCCTGGTCCAGGCGGGCTTCGATTTCATCATATGCTCCGTGCTCCGCCATAACGATCTCCGAGAGGAGAATCTGACGGGCGTTGTGCAGCATTTTCCGCTCTCCGGTGGACAGTCCCCGCTGGTGGTCACGGTGCATGAGCGCCTTGACCACCCGGGCAACCTCATAGAGGTCCCCGCTCTTCAGCCGTGCCATGTTCTCCCGATACCGCTTGTTCCAGTTGGTACAGCTCTCCACCTCCATGGTGGGGATGGCGCCCAGCAGCGTCTCCGCCTCCGGCTGAGAGATAATCTCGCGGATGCCGATGGCCTGGCTGTTGGCCACAGGGATTTTCAGAAGGAGTCCCCCCACCGGCATTTTGAACACATAGTAATCCTGCGCACTGCCTGCAATCTTTTCGCGTATAATCCCGTCGATGATGCCTGCTCCGTGCATGGGATGCACAACCAGATCCCCGATGCTGAACATGAACAAACCTTTCCTTTCCCGTCCAAGCGGGGCCGGGTAACCCGCTGTCTTGTTTACACCTCACAAAAACAAATAATTACTCACATGCAATTATAACCCTATAACTGTCAATTTACAAGCGTGATTTTGTATTGTTTGGCATAAAAATATACTGACGGTGCGAAAAACACCGTCAGTATATACAAAGCAGATGTTTACTTTTTGTTGGAACGGCGCCAAATATGCATTTTCTCTGCTGCGGCGATCAGCTCCTCGCGGAACTGAGGATGGGCCACGGAGATAATCGCCTCGGCGCGCTCCCAGGTGCTCAGGCCCTTCACATTCACCTTGCCGTACTCGGTTACCAGCCAGTGGAGGTTGGTACGGGTGGCGGTGATGACGGTGCCCTCCAGCATGGTGGGACGGATCCGGGACTTGAGCTCGCCGGTCTTCTTGTCCTTGAAGGAGGAAGAGCAGCAGATGAAGCTCTTGCCGCCCTTGGCGAGGTAAGCGCCCATGACGAAATCCTGCTGGCCGCCGGCACCGGAGATATGGCGGGTACCGGAAGATTCAGAGGACACCTGGCCGTAGAGGTCAATGTCCACCGCGCCGTTGATGGAGATGAAGTTATCGATCTGGGAGACGCGGGCAATGTCGTTGACATAGCTGACGGGTGCGGACATGCACTCGGGGTTGCCATCCAGGAAATCATAGAGCTTCTGGGTACCGGCGGCGAAGGCATAGGTCTGACGGCCCCGGTCAAAGGGCTTGCGCAGACCGGTGATGCGGCCAGCCTTGGACATGTCCACAAAGGCATCCACGTACATCTCGGTGTGGACACCCAGGTCCTTCAGATCGGATTCGGCGATCATCTTGCCGATGGCACTGGGCATGGAGCCGATGCCCAGCTGCAGGCAGGCACCGTCGGGGATCTCGGGCACCACCAGGTTGGCCACGGCCAGATCCACGTCGGAGGCCTCACCGGAGCCGCCCAGTTCGTCGATGGGAGGATTGTCCCCTTCCACAATCATGTCCACGTCGCTGATGTGGATGCAGTTGTCAAAGCCGCCGAAGCAGACGGGCATATTCTTGTTGACCTCGACGATGATGACCTTTGCCTTCTCACACATGGCCTTGAGGTGAGAGGCACTGGGACCGAAGTTGAACCAGCCGTGGGCATCCATGGGTGCCACCTGGAACATAGCCACATCAGTTTCACCGATGCAGTTGCGATAATAGCTGGGCAGCTCGGAATAGCGGATGGGTGCGAAATAGGCAAAGCCCTCGTTGATGGCCTTGCGCTCGATGCCGGACATATGCCAGGAGTTCCAAGTGAAGTGCTCAGCCACATTGGGCACGTCAAAGATTGCAGGGCGGCTGGTGAGGATGCCGCCGCGGAACTTGACGTCGGTCAGCTCCTCGCTGCGCTTGGCGAGCGCTTTATCCAGTGCCTTGGGGGTGCCGACACACCAGCCGTAATCCACCCAATCACCGGACTTGACCACCTTCACCGCTTCATCAGCGGTCTTGAGTTTCTGCTTGTACTCTTCCTGATAGCTCATGATAATCCTCCCGTATAAATGATGTCCTTGTATGATGTCTCAAGGGTTGTCATACTTCTGATTGTCAAGATTATAACATAGCTGTCGATGTATTGCAATGGAAAACGTGAAAAAAATCACAAAAATTTCAAAAAAAAGGGCAGACCCATGGGTCTGCCCTTTTTCAGTTCACGCGATTATTCCTCAACGGGCTCCTCAGCGGCAGGAGTCAGCAGAGCGCGGATGGACAGGGAGATCTTCTGCTTCTCCTCGTCGATGGCGGTGATCTTGGCATCCACCACCTGACCCTCGGACAGCACGTCCTCGGGCTTGTCGATCCGACGGTCAGCGATCTGAGAGATGTGGATCAGGCCGTCCACGCCGGGAACAACCTCAGCGAAAGCGCCGAAGCTCATCAGCTTGACGATACGGACAGAAGCCACGTCACCCACGCTGTACTTGTTCATGAACACATCCCAGGGATTGATGGTGCGGTCCTTCACGCCCAGGGAGATCTTGTGCTTTTCAGGATCGAAGGAGATGACATACACATCCAGGGTATCGCCCACCTTGCAGACCTCAGCGGGAGTCTTGATGCGGCTCCAGCTCAGCTCGGAGATATGTACCATACCATCCACACCGCCGATGTCCACGAACACGCCGTAGGAGGTCATGGACTTGACCGTGCCGGTGTAGTGCTTGCCCACCTCGATGGAAGCCCACAGAGCCTCCTGAGCGGCCTTACGGGCCTCGTCGGTGACGGAACGGATGGAACCGACCACCCGGCGACGGGCGCGGTTGACCTCGGTAATGCGCAGCTGCACCTTCTGCTTGATCATGGCGCTCAGGTCAGCGCCGCGGGGCTGACCGCTCTGGGAAGCGGGCACGAACACGCGCACGCCCTTGACGGACACCACGATGCCGCCCTTGTTCTCCTCGGTGACAGTGCCCTCGAGGATGGTCTTGTCCTCGACAGCCTGCTCAATGTTCTCCCAGACCTTCACAGCATCCAGGCGCTTCTTGCTGAGCTCGGCATAGCCCTCCACGTCGTTGACACGGACAATGTAGGTCTCGATCTCGTCGCCCACATGCACGATATCCTCCGGCTTGGCGGTGGGATCATCGGTCAGCTCGCTGAGCTTGATATAGGCGGCCTGCTTGGCGCCCACATCCACCTGGACCTCAGTGGGCGTGATGGCCGTGACGATACCGGTCACCTTCTCGCCTGTATTTAAAGTTTTGAAAGACTGATTCAGTAATTCCTCGAAGGACTCCTCTTTGCCCTCGGCCGCTTTGATTTCTTCGCTCATCGTTGCATATACCTCCTTAATGATGCCCGCAGGCGTGGAGGCACCGGCCGTAAGACCCGCAACAGAGCAATCAGTGAAAAAATCCGGCGAGAGCTCGTCCGCGCTTTCGATCTGAATCACGCGGGGGCATCTCTTCATGCAAATTTCCGTCAGATGCTTCGTATTGGCACTTTTACGGTCACCCACCACGACCATCACGTCCACCTTGCCGGCGATATCTGCCGCCTCCGATTGACGCTTGTGCGTAGCATTGCATATTGTATCAAATATTTTTACGTTTGTACACTCTTTTTTTAGAATTTCCCAAGAACTTTCAAAAAGTTTTTGGATGCAGGTGGTCTGAGCTACCACCGTCAAAGGGATTTCCCGGTTTTTGGGGTCCTCGGAAAGCCACGTTTTTACTGCCTCCGGCCCGTCAAAGACCAGCGCGTTGCGGCACCAGCTGGCAACGCCCACCACCTCCGGGTGGTGGGGTTCGCCGATGATAACGCTCCGGCGCCCTTCCTGCTCTGCCTGCGCCACCAGCTTTTGAATCCGGCAGACATTGGGACAGGTGGCATTGACACAGGAGACGCCCCGGCTTTCCAACTGATCGAGCACACTTTTGAGTTCCCCGTGGGAGCGGATGACTACCGTGTCCCCGGCTTTCAGGGAATCGGGATGATCGGCTTTTCGAATTCCTCTGCGGGCCAGGTCCTCCACCACATGAGTGTTATGGATGAGATCTCCCAGCATCCAGCAGCCGCCGGTCTCCTCCGCCGTCCGCTGGGCCAGCTCCACTGCCCGCTTCACACCGTAGCAGAAGCCGGCGCTCTGGGCAAGAATCACGTTCGGCATGTGGAATCCCCCTCTCCCAGTGCATAGGCCCGGTGCAGCACATCGTCGGCAATGGCCTGCACTTCTTCCGCCGTTCCGTGGCGGCCGGTGTAGGTGGGCCGGTAAGGCTCACCGAAGATGACGCGGGTCTTGTGAAACAGTCGCTTCTTCCCGTCCACGAACACCGGGACGAACTGGGCACCGGTCCGGATGCCGATCACGGCAACGCCGCCCTTGGCCCGGACGTCCCCCTCCTTCTCCACTCGGGTTCCCTCCGGAAAGATCAGGAGATTTTCCCCGTCCCGAATGGCCTTCAGGGCGGTTTTGATGGAATTGATGTCCGAATGCCCCCTGGCCACAGGGAACGCTCCCAGCCGCTCCACCGCCCCCCGCAGCACGGGGTAGCGGAACAAAGAGTCCTTGGCCATGGCCCGCAGGCCGTAGTCCATGGGCAGGCTGATAGCGATGAGCACCGGGTCCCAGTTGCTGCTGTGGTTGGCACAGAGCATGGCTCCGTGAGAGGGCAGGCGATCCCGGCCTTCAATCTGGAGCCGGAAGAGAAAATGGGACAAGGGCCGCATCACGGACCAGGCAAGTTTAAAAAACCAGTTATTCATACGCGCTCCTCAATGATTTTCAGCAGGGCTTCCCGGCTCTGGGCAAAGTCCAGCTCCGTGGTATCCAGCACCACCGCGTCCTCCGCCTGACGCAGAGGCGATGCGGACCGGTGCGTGTCGTTCCAGTCCCGCTGCTGGATATCTGCCAGAACCTTTTCATAGGGCTCCGGCGTCCCCCGCTGTTCCAGCTCCAGACAGCGGCGCCTGGCACGGGCTTCCGGTGAAGCAGTCAGAAAGACCTTCACCTGGGCTCCGGGAAGGACAACGGTCCCGATATCCCGTCCGTCCATAATGACGTTGTGGGTCCGGGCCAACGCCTGCTGCATATCCAGGAGAAAGGAGCGGACCTGTGGATAGGCGGAGACCACGGATGCACAGGCGGAGACCTGAGGCAGGCGAATCTCGGAAGTCACGTCCTCTCCGTTGAGATGCATATGCTGCAGTCCGTCCTCTCCGTAGGTAAGTTCCACCCGGATCTCCGGCAGGGCGGCGATCACCGCAGCCTGGTCGGCCGGATCAATCCCCCTGTGCAGCACATAGCAGGCAATCGTCCGGTAAATGGCGCCGGTATCCACATAGAGATAGCCCAGCGCAGCGGCGGCTTGTCGGGCCAGCGTGCTCTTTCCGGCGCCGGAGGGGCCGTCAATGGCAATGCTGATGGTTTGCATGGAATTTTTCTCTCCTGTCCAATTCAATTTTCGCTTCGCGCTGCGGCAATTCCCGCCGCACGCCCGGTTGCCCAGGCAATCTGCAGGTTGAAACCGCCGGTATAGGCATCTGCATCCAGGATTTCTCCTGCAAAGTACAGCCCCTTTACAATCTTTGATTCCATTGTGGTTGGGTTCACTTCAGATACTTTCACACCGCCTGATGTGACAATGGCGTCCGTCACCGGGCACAGTCCCGCAACAGCAATGGGCCAGTGCTTGAACAGATGGAGCAGCTCCCGGCGCTGTTCCCGGGTGATGGTGTTTACCTTACAGTGCGGATCAATGCCTGAAGCGGATACCATCTGGGGAATCATCTTCTGAGGCAGCAGATCGTTCAGGGCGTTGCAGAAATCGTGGTTGCAGTATTTTTCAAAGTCAGACAGCAGCCGGCGGTCCAGCTGTGCCTCGTCCAGTGCCGGCTTGAGATCGATTTCCAGGCGATAGTGCTTCTTGTCAAAATGGCGCATGTGGGCCGAAGCGGACAGAACCAGCGGACCGCTGACGCCGAAGTGAGTGAACACCAGCTCTCCCAGCTCCCGGAAGACTTTCTTATCATTTTCAAAGGCGGTCAGCGTGACGTTGCGCAGGCTGAGGCCCTGCATGGCGGCACAGGTGTTCCCCTGCTCCCGCAGCGGCACCAGGGAGCCCTGCAAGGGCGTAATGGTATGCCCTGCTGCGGCAGCCATCCGATGCCCCTCGCCGGTGGACCCGGTGGCGGGATAGGATACGCCGCCGGTGGCCAGAATCACGGCCTGTGCCGGATAGTCGCCACGCTCCCCCGCCGCGCCGGTCACAGTATCTTCCGCTGTGTGCAGTGCTGTGGCCCGGTCCTGTACCAGGCGAACGCCCAGAGCTTTCAGCCGCCTCTCCAACGCGGCGCTGATGTCAAAAGAGCGGTCACTGACGGGAAAGACCCGGTTGCCCCGCTCTGTCTTCAGCGGGACCCCGAGTCCCTCAAAAAACGCCATAGCATCCCGCCCATCAAAGTGAGAAAAGGCACTGTAAAGGAATTTTCCATTACGCGGTATATTGGCCATCAGCGTCTGCATATCCGCGTTGTTGGTGACATTGCAGCGGCCTTTCCCTGTGATATTGAGCTTCTTGCCCAGCCGTTCATTCGGCTCCAGCAGCGTTACGGCCGCGCCGCCCTCCGCCGCCCAGATGGCGGCCATCATACCGGCGGCACCTCCGCCGATTACCAGCACCTTTTTTTTACTCATCGTCCATTTTTCCAAACACGCCGTAGGCGTTCCAGATATCCTCCAATTCCGCGAAGGTACGGGAAGCGTCGGTTCCCATCCGTGCGCCCACTGCGATCAGCAGCGCATTGATCAAGGACAGCGGTGCCACCATGGAGTCCACAAACGAGAGCATCTCGCAGGGAGCCAGCAAGGCGGCGTCCGCCATCTGATATACTGGGGAGAGCTCGTTGTCGGTGATGGCAATGATGCCGGCACCGCGGTCCTGGGCAAATTTGACGGTGTTCATGGTGACTTTGGAATACCGTGGGAAACTGATGGCGATCATCACATCCTCCGGTCCGATGCGGAAGAGCTGCTCGAAGATCTCGCCGGCGGCATTGGACTGCACCAGCGTCACGTTTTCAAACAGCAGATGCAGATAGAAATTCAGATACCCTGCCACGAAGGAGGACGAACGCACTCCCAGAATGTAAGTATGCCGGGCGGACATGATCTTGTCCACCACCCGGTCAAACTCGCCCCGGTCGGCCTCCCCCACCATCATCCGCAGCTTGTCCATGTCCGACTGGACTACAGCGGAGAGAACATCGTGGCCGGAGAGCATGTCCCCTGCGGCCTGGATGCGCTGGGTAGAGGTCAGGCGGCTGCGGATCATCTCCTGCAGTGCCCGCTGCATGCTGGGGTATCCGTCGTAGCCCAGCTCGGAGGCGAACCGCACTACCGTGGACTCACTGACGCCCACCAAATGCCCCAGCTTGCTGGCGGTCATAAACGCCGCCTTGTCGTAATTTTCCAAAATGTAGCCGGCAATCCGCTTCTGGCCCTTGGAAAAGCCGGACATGTTGCTTTCAATGGTATGTAGAATACTCTTTGCCACGGGAATCTCCCTCCGTCAAGCCTGATGCGCGCGCTGTGCACAGACTGCGCCGCCCGGCAGCTATTGTACCACAAATTTCGCGGGATTCAAACCCGTTTTGCAAGCTTCCTGAAAAATCCTGCAATTTGCGGCATCATCCCGCAAAAGAGCCGCCTGCATGGCCGGAACATCACGGCTCCCGCAGGGACCGGACTTCCTCCTCGGTCAGATAGCGCCATTTTCCAAGGGGCAAGTCACCCAGTTCCAGCGTGTGCTCCCGGACCCGGCGCAGACGCTTGACTTTCAGATCACACCGGGCACACATGCGACGGATCTGCCGGTTTTTGCCCTCGTGAATGGTGATGGCGTATTCAGCAGTCTCTTTCCCCTGATGCAGTACCCGGACGTCTGCCGCCTGAATGGGCTCACCCCGCAGATCCCGGATGGCGGCAAGCTTTTCCGCGGCACCCTCCACCGGGCCATACACCCACACATGGTAGGTTTTTGAGATTTCGTGGCTGGGATGCAGCAGACGATGGGTCAGGGCGCCGTCGTTGGTCAGCAGCAGCAGCCCTTCGGAGTCCAGATCCAGACGCCCTACGGGATAGACCCGGACGCCGGCATCCGACACCAACTGTGCCACCGTGGGACGGCCCTGCTCATCGGAGAGCGTGGTCACGTAGCCACGGGGCTTGTTCAGCATCAGATAGACCAGGCGGGGCGCCGGGCGGATGGACACGCCGTCCACCCGGATATCGTCCTTTTCCGGATCTGCCTGCTGTCCGAGAACCGCCGGGCGGCCATTCACACTGACACGCCCGGCGAGAATATAACGCTCTGAGGCACGGCGGGAGCACACACCCGCTGCGGACAAGATCTTTTGCAGTCGTTCTTCCATTGGTTGCTCCTTATTCCGGCAAACCGGATTTCAGTGTGGCCATAGCTGGCTCCCAGACCGGCAGCACATCCTTGCCGCACAGCAGGGTTACCCGGCCTACCTCCTGCCCGTCCACGGAAAACACGGCTTCCCCCGCCGGGGTTCCGGCCAGGACAGGGGCGGTCAGCGGAGCGGTCAGGGTAATGTCGGTGGTGAGAGTCTCATCCGACGCCAGGGGCCAAGTGAAGCCGGAGGCGGCCACCAGCGGGATGACGGACTCCGAACCGCCGGAGACGGCGGCGCGGGTTACGACTTTCCCCAAAGAGGCGCAGCACACGGCGGGATAGTCGGAAAAGCCGTATTCCAGCAGCGCCTGGTGATCGGCCCAGTCGTTTCCGTCCTGCAATGTCACAGCCACGAGGCGCTGACCGTTCCGCTGAGCACAGCTGACCAGCGTGCGTCCGGCGGCCATGGTATAGCCTGTTTTCAGGCCGATGCACCCTTCCATGTATTGCAGGAGCTTATTGTGGTTGGTCATGGTGCGCCCGCCGATGGTCACGGATTTGGTGGAGGCAATGCGCACCAGTGTCTCATTATTTACGGCGGCACAGGCCAGACGAGCCATGTCCCGGGCGGTGGAGTAGTGATCAGGGTCATCCAGGCCATTGGGATTGGCAAAGGAGGAATTGCTCATCCCTAGTTGGGCGGCCGTCTCGTTCATCTGCCGGACGAATCCCTCCACACTGCCGCCTACATGCTGGGCAATGGCCACGGCGGCGTCATTGCCGGAGCACAGCAGCAGCCCGTAAAGCAGCGTCTCCAGCGTCAGCTCCTCCCCGGCCCGCAGATACATGGATGAGCCCTCTGTCCCGGCAGCTTCCGCAGATACAGTGACGGTATCCGTCAGATTGCCCTCCCGGATAGCGACCAGGGCAGTGAGGATTTTGGTGGTGCTGGCGATCAGCATCTTCGCGTCGGCGTTCTGCTCGTACAAAACCCGGCCGCTGTCCACGTCCATCAAAATTGCAGATGTGGCAGAAGTACTAACCGCCAATGACTGACAAGGAAAAATGCTGAACAGCAGTACAACTGCCATCATACTGAGGAACCAGCGCCGGAACAGCTTTTGCAAATCCATCACCTCGGATTGAACATCGAAAGTGATGGTAGTATACCCCGGTTACAGGTCAGAATGGTCCTGCTTTTTGTCGAAATATTTTTCCACTTTATCCATGATGTCCGGGACCATCTCCACCACACGGTCCACGGTGGACACCGGCGGAACCGCAACAGGCAGAACCCGGGTAGCGCCGTCCTTAATGACCAGGAAGGCCACCGGATCGATCTTGACACCGGCTGCGCTGCCGCCGCCGAAGTTCTCCTTGGGCGTGGTTTTGCCGTAGTCGCCGCCGCCGCTGCCGAAACCGAAACTTACCTTGGAGATGGGAATCAGCGTCACACCGTCAGGTGTGGTGATAGGCTGGCCGACGATGGTGTTGGTATCCACCATTTCCCGGATTTTCTCCATGGTGGCGCGCATCATATCGTTGAGCGGGGACTTTTTTTCCATCGGGTTATCCATAGTGTACCGTCCTTTCCATTACGCCGCAGGGGCCGTCTGCACGGGGCCCGGCTGCTGCTTTTGCTTCTTTGCGACAAATTTCATGACTGGTATGCCCACTCCGCCGGCGATCCATACCAGTGCCCCCAGGGACAGCGAAAGGGACAGCCGTCCCCGGAATACCGTCTTCGGTGCGTCAAAATCCACACCCAGGTGGATCTGAGGCTCCCGGATACAGATCAGCTGTTCCAGCGGCGGCATCAGCGTCCAGACGGCCATATGGAGCACACCGTACAGTTCAGCGGCTGCGGCCGGGTCCGATGCACCGCCGACGACCAGGGAGATCTCCAGCGGCGAAATGCGGATGCCCCGGCGGGTACGGGCCAGAGCTTTGCGCACAGGGGGCAGAAGTTCTGCTGCAGCCTCTCGAATTTCCCCCACAGATGGCCTTTGAACGGAACGGCGCTTTTTTTCAGGGGAATCCTGCCCGTCCACGGCCGCAGGCGCAGCCGGCTTTGCGGCTTTTTTAGGTGGATACAGCCGAAAATGAAACGGCCCCACACGACCATCCGCTGTGAAGGCGCGTTCGTCCCATGTCAGGCGGACACCCAGACGGACCTGCAGGAGCAGCACAGCCACCAAGACCAATATGCCCAAAATGACAAAAAAACACGCCAAGGCATCCACCTCCCCTGCCGCGTGTGTATTTCAGGATTCTGACGATTCCTGCGCCGTTTCTTCCCCGGCGCCGCCTATGATCTGTCCGCTTTCGTCCAGGCGCATCTGACCGTCGCCGCTCAACTCCGGCATCTCCGGAAGATCGTCCAGGCTGCTCAGGTGAAATGCCCGGAGAAACTGACGGGTAGTACGATAGAGATGGGGCCTGCCCGGAACCTGAAGCCGACCGCACTCCTCAATAAGTTTTCGATCCTGCAAAAGACCGATGGTATAAGCGCTGTCCACGCCCCGGATCTGGTCCACAAAGGCTCGGGTCGTGGGCTGGTAATATGCGATAATGGTCAGCACTTCCAGCGCGGGCTGACTGAGCTTGGCTGGCTTGCGGATCTCGAAAGCGCGGCGGATAACGTCGGCGTATTCCGGCGCCGAGCACAGCTGCCAGCTGTCTTCAATCCGCAAAAGACGCATGCCACGCCGCTCATAGGAATAATAATCCATCAGGCGCTGCAGTACCTGCTCCGCCGTGGCGCGGTCCAGCTCCAGGGCCACGCAGATCCGCTCCGTCTGCACCGGTTCTCCGGAGGCGAAGAGGATGCTCTCCACGGCGGACTCGATTTCTTTCATTTCCATGGCTTCCAACTTCGATAGCTCCTTACAGTTTCAGATGCTCCGGGACTTCCCCGGCCTGCCGTACCGTGCAGTCCGTCTCCGATCCGGCCAGGCGGATGACACTGGCGCGGCACAGTTCCAGCACGGCCAGAAAGGTGGCAACGATCTCGCTGCGGCTCCGGCTTCCCCGGAACAGCAGCAAAAAGCGGGTGATGCCATGCTGGCCCAGCCGACGCAGGATCTCCTTGGCCTTATTCTCCACGGGATAGGGCTCATGGCGGACGATCTCGTCAAACGCGGTGCGGGGCGGCGGGAGCGCCTGCTTTGCGCGGCTGCGGATTTCCGCCATGGCCAGGATCAGGTCAGCCGGCTCCTGGCTGTATTCGTAGATTTTCCCACGCTGTACCGGCTCCGGGTTGCGGGTGAGGATATTTCGCCCAAACTCGCCCAGAGGCTCCAGCCGCTGCGCCATGCCCTTGATCCGGCTGTAATTTTCATTCCGGCGCCGCTCCTCCAGGGACTGGATCAGAGCGTCCATCTCACTTTTTGCCTCTTCATCCTCCATGGAGAGCAGCATCCGGGTCTTGATGTACATCAGATGGGAGGCCATGGCCACAAATTCACTGGCGACCTCCAGGTCCATCCGCTGACGGGCCTCCAGCCACTCCAGATACTGATCCAGAATCTGAGAGATGGAAATATCCTGGATTTCCATCTTATTTTTGCCCAAAAGATAGAGGATCAAGTCCAGCGGGCCCTCAAAATCCTGCATTTCCTCCTGGGAGCGGGTACGAACCACTTTTTCCAATTTAAAAACAGGATTTTCCAACCACGACACCTCAAACCGGAAAATTTCCCTACTGGATGCAAAAACCCAATATATAGAGTTATTATATCAGGCTTTCCCACCAAATACAAGGAAAAAACACCGTACAACCGTTGAGTACAGGCTTTTGCTGTCCGGCCAGTGGAAAAACGCAGGGAATGACCATTTTGCACAGAAAGAAGAAACAAACTTTGGTAATTTAATGGTATTTTATTTTGCGCATTGACATTTTCTTTTCATGCGAATAGAATCCAGATAAAGAAATGTTGTTAAATTATTTTAATAACATTTTATGTGTTGCAACACAGAATCTCCCATTGCTTTTGGCATGCCTTCCAGTTCAATCACAAAAGGAGGAAACGCATATGAGTTCAGCCTACATCATCGTATGTATCGTAGTTGCCATTGCACTGCTCGTATTTTTGACGGTTAAAGTCAAACTGCATCCCTTCTTTGCACTGACGGCCTCGGCAATTGCATTCGGGCTGCTGATCGGCCATAATATCAATGACATCATGACCTCCTACGCGGAGGGCCTCGGCTCCACCATTTCCGGCATCGGCGTCGTGATCGCAATCGGCACGGTCATGGGCGCGTTGATGGAGAAAAGCGGCGGCGCGGAGACGATGGCCGATGCCATCTTGCGCCTGACGGGAAAGAAACACGCTGCCCTGGGACTGGCTATTACAGGCTACTTTGTCTCCATTCCCGTTTTCTGCGACTCGGCCTTCGTGCTGCTCTCCCCTCTGGCAAAGCGGATGTCCCGGGACACAGGGACCAGCATGACAACCATGGCTGTGGCATTGGCCATGGGACTGCACGCAACCCACATGCTGGTGCCGCCTACGCCGGGGCCTCTGTCTGTGGCGGGCATTTTGGGCGCGGACCTGGGCATGGTGATTCTCCTGGGCATGGTGGTGTCCATTCCGGTTGTGGCGGTTGCGCTTCTGGCCGGCAAGGCGCTCGGCAAAAAGTACGCCTTTTTGCCGGAGGAACTGGCAATTGAGACGGAAGAGGACAAACAGAAGAAGCACCCCGGGTCCGTGGAGGCGTTTTTGCCCATCCTGGTCCCCATTGCGCTGATGCTGCTGCGTACGGTGGCCACGCTGGAGTCTGCTCCTTTCGGAGCGGGCTTCGCCTACCAGGCGCTGTACGCGCTGGGCAACACGGATGTGGCGCTCCTCATCGGCCTGGTCATCGCCTTTATTACGTACAGACGGGTCCATCCGGAGGACCACAAGGTGTGGACCTTTGACGGCGAAGTGGGCGATGCGCTGAAGACGGCGGGACAGATCGTGCTGATCGTCGGTGCCGGCGGCGCATTTGCCACGGTTTTGAAGACGTCGGATCTAGAAACCATCGTCACGCAGACGTTCTCCGGCGTCTCGCTGGGAATTCTGGTTCCATTCATCATCGGCGCCATTTTCCGTACGGCCATCGGCTCCGGCACAGTGGGCATGATTACAGCGGCGTCCATGCTGCTTCCCCTGGTGGACGTACTGGGCTTCAACAGCCCCATTGGCCTGGTTATTGCCATGCTGGCCTGTGCTTCCGGCGGATTCATGGTCTTCCATGGAAACGACGATTTCTTCTGGGTTGTTACGTCCACATCCGGCATGAAGCCGGAGGTGGCCTACAAGGTATTCCCCATTATCAGCGTTTTGCAGGCAGTGACCTCGCTTGTCTGCGTCTTTATTCTGCAGATGATCTTCCTGTAACATTCAGAACATGCGGATAAAAAATGGAAAGGATGAGTATCATGACCATCAACGAACTCTATACCCCCGCAATTTTGCTGAATCTGGATTACATGGAGCACAACCTGAAAAAGTACTGTGACGCCGCCGCGGCCCACGGCAAGCAGATTTGGCCCATGATCAAGACCCACAAGAGCACGGAGCTGGCCCGTCTCCAGACCCAGTACGGCTGCACCGGATTTTTGTGCGGCACGCTGGACGAGGCAGAGGCCATGGCCGCAGACGGCGTGCAGAACATTATGTATGCATATCCGGTAGCCACGGACGTGTCCATCGGCCGGGTAGTGAATCTGGCCAAGCGGTGTGCCAATTTCATCATCCGCATCGATGGTCTGGATGCAGCGCGCGCCATTGACGCCGGTGCCGGAGCGGCAGGCGTGCACGTCAACTACACCATCATCATCGACAGCGGACTGCATCGCTTCGGCGTGAAGCCCGAGCAGGCACTGGCGTTTGCAGATGCGATGAAGCAGTTTGAGAACCTGGTGTTCAAGGGAATTTCCACCCATCCCGGCCATGTGTACGGCGCAGCCTGCGAGGCAGACGTGGCGCAGTATGTGGAAGACGAGCGGAGGAGTGTCGCGGTGGCGGCAGATGCCCTGCGGGGTGCCGGCTATTCGCTGGAGATCATCTCCAGCGGTTCCACCCCCACCTTCTGGGGGGCTCTGGAGGACGAGAACATCGGCATCTATCACCCCGGCAACTACATCTTCAACGACGCTATCCAGCTTTCCACCAATACGGCCGCCGAGGACGAGTGCGCGCTGTATGTGCTGGCATCCGTGATTTCCCACCCCAGTGAGGATCTCTATATCTGTGACGCCGGCGCCAAGTGCCTGGGCCTGGATCAGGGTGCTCACGGCAACACCTCCATCAAGGGATTCGGTGTCGTCAAGGGACATCCGGAGCTGACGGTGTACAGCCTCTCTGAGGAAGTCGGAAAGTTCCACCTGGAGGGCAAGACCGATTTGAAGGTGGGCGACAAGGTACTTATCATTCCCAACCACTCCTGCTCCACCGCAAACCTGACCAGCTACTTTGTGGGGGTGCGAGGAGAGACGGTGGACCATCTTGTGGAGGTGGACATCCGCGGCAATTCCACGAAGAAAAACGCCTGATCGGACAAAAAAGCTGCCGAAGCAGATGCTTCGGCAGCTTTTCTTTTTAAAAATCCGGAGGCGAGACAGCGAAAATCAGAACGCAGCTCTCACGGCCGGGATTTCTCCAGCAGTGCTTGATGCCGCTTTTAATCCGCACACTGTCGCCGGCATGGAGCAGGCAGGTTTCCTCTTCCATCATCAGCTCAATGCTCCCCTGCTGTACCAGCGCCACCTCTTCTCCGGCGTGGCTGCGGAGTTGGGCGCAGGACTGCTTTCCCGGAGAGAGGGTCAGCTGCATCATCTCCAGCGAACCGTTGGTGTCGGGGGTCAGCATCTCGTATTCTACGCCGAATTCAATGATGCGCTTGCGCTCCTGCAGCCGCACCACCTCGTTTTGAACATTTACATCGTCCAGGAAAAAACGAAACATGGGCTCATCTAAAGCAGCGGAAAGCTGGCGGATGGTATTGAGGGAGGGATTGGCCTGTCCCCGCTCGATCTGGCTGAGCATGGAGGGCGTGATCTGCGCCTTGGCGGCCAGCTCCTTTACCGTCAGGCTCCGGGCAGTGCGGTAGGCCTTGATTCTTTGTCCGATTTGGATAGCATAGTCCATATTGGGTGGTCCCTTTCACAGTCTGCGGGTTCAGTACGAATGTTTCATATTATAGCAGTTTCTGTCAGCTGTTGCAAGGGCTCCGCACCTGGGAAATCCACGAACGGCGCACACGCCTCAAGGAGTCAGCGGCTCCAGCTTCGCCCGGAAGGAAATCGTCCGGGGCGTCTCCATCTCATCAAACTGCACCACATGGCCCCCTTTGTCCAAGTCCACGTCCACTACTGTTCCCGGGCCGAACGCAGCGTGCCGCACCCGCTGTCCGATGGGGAGAATCCGATTATCGTCCCGCTCCGGCAGGGCCCGGAAGCTGCGGGCAATCTGGTCGGCGGCCTCCCGGAGGAGGCCCTCCTGGGGCGGCTGCGGGAAATACAGCTGCTCCGGGCCTATATCCAGAATGAAGCGGGAGGGGTAACGGGAGGAACCGTCAAAGTTGCGGCCATCGGCCTGAGACAGATACAGACGCTTTTCCGCCCGGGTTAGCGCAACAAACGCCAGACGCCGCTCCTCCTCCATCCCCTGGCGGGTTCGAATCTTTCTGGAGGGAAAAATCCCCTCACTCATGCCGCAGAGGAACACATAGGGAAATTCCAGGCCCTTGGCGGCATGCACAGTCATCAAACGCACTTTGTCCTCTGCTCCTGCGGCGTCGGAATTGATAAAGAGCGCGACATGGCTCAGGTAGTGTTCCAGCGTCACTTCTTCCCCGCAGGTGGTCTCGTATTCATAGACAGACTGCTTCAGCTCCGCCAGGTTGTCCAGCCGCTCCTGACTGCCCTCGGTGCGCAGCATTTTCTCGTAGCCGCTGTCGTTTAAAAGGGCGGACAGGATCTCAGACACCGGGCGGCCCTCACAGCCGGAGGAAAACCGCTCGATGAGCGCCGCGAACCGGGCCGCGCCGGTCCCCTTCAAAAGCGGATCATCCAGATTGTCCCGCAGGGCCTGATAGAGGGTGCAGCCGTGCTGCGCCGCGTATTCTTCCAGAAACGCCATACGGCGCTTGCCCAGATTCCGCTTGGGAACATTGGCAATGCGCCGGAAAGAGAGATCGTCCCGGTAGACGATCATACGCAGGTAGCTGAGGGCGTCCTTTACCTCTGCCCGGCCGAAAAACTGGACGCCGCTGTATATAGTATAGGGAATTTTCTGCCGCAGCAGGGCCTCCTCCACAGCCCGGGACACATAGTGCGCCCGGTAGAGGACGGTCATGTCCCCATAGGCGGTGCCGCTTTCGTGCAGGTGCTTCATCTCCCCTGCCATCCAGTCTGCCTCCGCTTCCTGTGTGGACGCCAGACAGCATTCCACCGGCTCACCGCCCGGCAGCGTGGCCAGCAGATCCTTCGGAATACGCTGCGTGTTCTTGGCAATCAATGCGTTGGCGGCGGAGAGAATCTCCGGTGTAGAACGGTAATTTTCCATCATCAGGATGGTTTGGGTGCCGGGAAATCGCTGGTCAAAGTCCAGCAGGTATCGAACGTCGGCACCGCGCCAGGTATAGATGGTCTGGTCCGGATCTCCCACAATGAAGAGGTTTTTGTGGTAGCCGCACAGCACCTCCATCAGCCGATATTGCAGCGCGTCGATGTCCTGGAACTCATCGATCATGATATATTCCAGCCGCTTTTGCCACTTGAGCCGGATGGACGCTTCCTGTTCAAAAATGTACAGGGAAAACTTGATAAGATCGTTGTAGTCCAGGCCGAAGCACTTTTTCTCCTGATAGAGATATCCGTAGAAAATGATATCTCCTGCTTCGGTGGCCTGGTCGTATTTCTCCCGCAGCGTCTCCAGCGAAAAAGTAATCATGTCCAGATAGTACTCCGGCTCTTTGATCAGCTTCCGCACCTCGATCATGTCCCGGGCGGCGGAAAATGTCATGTCCCGCAGGCTCAGGCCCCGCTCCTCGTAGATCAGCTGCAGCATAGCGTCAATATCGCTGTTGTCCAGTACCAGGAAGCTTTTCGGATACCCCACGGCGTGGCTGTCCTCCTGCAGAATGGAGACGCAGAAGCCGTGGAAGGTATTGATGTAGCCTGTATCACTGTCGCCGGTCAGGCGGCGGATTCGCTGGCGCATCTCCGCAGCGGATTTATTGGTGAACGTGACGCAAAGGATATTGCCCGGCAGGATCCCCAGATCGTTTACCAGATAGGCGAACCGGCGGCTGAGGGCCCGGGTCTTGCCGGAGCCGGCGCCGGCGATGACCCGGACGAAGCCCTCTGTGGTTGTCACCGCCTTGCGCTGGGCGGGGTTGAGCGTTTGCAGCAGGTCCTCCATGGGAACGCCTCCTTGATCGAACGTTTGTTTTTATTATAGCATGCTCTCCAGTACAGCTCAACAAAAAAAGAGCCCCGGGGAAACAATTCCTCGGGACTCCTTTTGAAGTCGTTTTTATCGGGATAAGATCAAGTATCGCTGTTACTCTGAAAAAGAGCAGTCTGTTACCAACTTTGGCAGCTTCAAAACCATGTCTGGAAGCTCCACACAACGCCCGCCATGCCGTCGCCTTCGCATTTAATATAGGGAATTCTCCATCAATGGGTCCACCCAGGAGCCTTCTATCATTGCGGAAACCCCTGCAAACACAGGGATTTCAGGGATTGTAGGAGTCGCCTGCATGCTGCCGGAGAAAACGACAAAAGGACCCGAGGTAACACAATTTACCTCGGGTCCTCTCTATCGTCGCTTGCTATTTTTGGGTACTATTGTACCGTTTTTTCAGGAACAGTGATATCAAGCTCTGTGATCGTCCTTCTGAAAACCGTCGCCTGTCCCACGAAAACGGTCTTCTCGGCCGAACCTCACGCTTCCCCACAAAACACTCCAAAAAGTTATTAGAAGTGAAAATTAGAGGCAATATCGAGGCTCCATGTGTGAAAACAATAAAAAAAGAGCCCCGGGGAAACAATTCCTCGGGACTCTCTCTGAGTCGATTTTTATTGGACAATGAGCGTTTTTCGAGTGGACAAGCTCAAGCTCAGCCCTTCACCATAGAGGCGATCTCAGCGGCAAAGTTCTCCTGCTTCTTCTCGATGCCCTCGCCCTTTTCAAAGCGAACGGCATTCTTGAAGGTGATGGTACCGCCCAAAGCCTTGGCAGCAGAGGCGATATACTTCTCCACGGTCATGGAGTTGTCCTTCACGAACTCCTGCTGCAGCAGGCAGTTTTCCGCATAGAACTTGTTCATCTTGCCCATGACGATCTTCTCACGCACCTGCTCGGGCTTGCTGGCCATCTTGGGATCGTTGGCCATCTGGACCATCATGATCTTCTTCTCCTCGTCCAGCACGTCCTGGGTGACCTGAGTCTTATCCCAGAAACGGGGGTTCAGAGCGGCGATCTGCATGGCGACATCCTTGCCGACCTCTTCCACCTGCTCAGCAGACAGATTGGTCTCCAGGTTCACCAGCACGCCGATCTTGCCGCCGGCATGCACGTAAGCCACGGACACGCCGCCATCGAAACGGGCGAAACGACGCACCTTGATGTTCTCGCCGATAACCAGAACCATCTCCTGCTGCTGCTGGAGAACGGTCAGGTCGGAGCCATCGTACTTGCACTCCATCAGAGCGTCCATGTCGGCGGGAGCCTCCTTGGCCACGGTAGCGGCCACGCCCTTGACGAAGTTGACAAACTTCTCGTTCTTGCCCACGAAGTCGGTCTCGGCATTGACCTCGACCACAACGCCCACACCGTCGATAACGGCGGCATAGGCCATACCCTCGGCGGCAATGCGGCCGGCCTTCTTGGCGGAGGCGGCCATGCCCTTTTCGCGCAGCCACTCCACGGCCTTATCCATATCGCCGTCGGAAGCGGTCAGCGCCTTCTTGCAATCCATCATGCCCACGCCGGTCATTTCGCGCAGGGTCTTCACATCAGCTGCGGTAAAAGCCATTTTACTTTTCCTCCAATATCGTTGATCAGATGGGCGATTTGCCCGTCCGGCAGATTACTCGGCGTCCTCGGCCTTCTCAGCGGCAGCCTCGGCGGTCTGCTCGCCCTGCTTGCCCTCCAGCACAGCGTTGGCCATGATGGAAGAGATCAGCTTGATGGCGCGGATAGCGTCATCGTTGCCGGGAATGACGTAATCGATCTCGTCGGGATCGCAGTTGGTATCGGCAATGGCAACAACGGGGATGCCCAGCTTGTGAGCCTCAGCGATGGCGTTGCGCTCCTTGCGGGTGTCCACGATGAACAGAGCGCCGGGGAGCTTCTTCATTTCCTTCACGCCGCCCAGGTACTTCTCCAGCTTGGCGATCTCGCCCATGTGCTTCATGACTTCCTTCTTGGGCAGCATGTCGAAGGTGCCGTCGGCCTGCATGTTCTTCAGCTGGGTCAGACGGTCCACGCGGGTGCGCATGGTCTTGAAGTTGGTCATCATGCCGCCCAGCCAGCGGGCGTTGACATAGTACTGGCCGCAACGGGTAGCCTCCTCACGGATGGCCTCCTGAGCCTGCTTCTTGGTACCAACGAACAGCAGAGTCTGGCCGTTCTCGCTGAGCTGACGGACGAAGTTGTAGGCTTCCTCCAGCTTGCGGACAGTCTTCTGCAGGTCAACGATATAGATGCCGTTGCGCTCGGTGTAGATATAGGGAGCCATCTTGGGGTTCCAGCGGCGGGTCTGGTGACCGAAGTGGACGCCCGCCTCCAGCAGGGCCTTCATGGATACGACG